>NZ_JACJQM010000043.1:0-56690 GCF_014696655.1 Nostoc sp. FACHB-888
GTTCCCATCGAAATCCCGTCGCTGATGGTAATTGTGCCAAACATTTGTGGCATTGCTCCGGCGGTTTTAATCCCAGCCTCGGCTATGAGCGCTAGTTGATTTATCCCCATATTGCAGGGGGTGATGGTGCTGTAGCCATTGGCAATACCCACAATGGCTTTATTAAAATCTTCATCTTTAAAACCAACTGCACGCAGCATCGCTCGATTTGGCGATCGCTGCACTCCTTGCGTCACTACTTGGCTTCTCAAATTTTCCGACATCGTTACATCATCCTATGCTTTCCATGTATGAGTATCATAGATAGCAACTTTTGAAATGTCCAATATATATTTATGAATAATTGAGACTTATAAAATATCATAACTATGGAACTGCGACACCTGCGCTACTTCATTGCTGTAGCTGAGGAACTGCACTTTAGTAAAGCCGCAGAACGACTTCACATTGCTCAACCTCCCTTAAGCCAGCAAATTCAGCAGCTAGAAGCAGAACTAGGGGTAGAACTTTTTCAACGTAAAACCAAACGACAGGTGCAACTAACGGAAGCCGGACAAGTATTTTTGCAAGAAGCTTATCAATTGTTCGCTCAACTGTCCAAGGCAATTGATCTGACTCAACGGACAGGTAGGGGTGAGAAAGGAAAACTACGAGTAGGTTTCACCAGCTTGGTAACTTACGATTTGCTGCCTGTGATTTTGCGGCGGTTTCGAGAACAGTTTCCAGAGGTGGAGTTAGTGTTGCAGGAATTAACGACAACTCAGCAAGAACAAGCGCTATTCAATCACCGCATCCATGTGGGTTTTGCCCATCCACCTTTAGAAGACAATACTCTCAATCAAGAATGCATTCAAAAAGAAGGACTAATTGTAGCTTTGCTAGAAACTCATTTATTAGCCAGACAAGAAAATATTTCAGTGCGATCGCTCTTGAGAGAAAATTTTATTATGTTCCCCCGCCATTTAGGCCCAGGACTTTATGATCAAATCTTGAGTCTTTGCCAGCAAGGAAGTTTCAGCCCAAAAGTGACTCAAGAAGCAATCCAAATGCAGACAATTATCGGGCTAGTGTCTGCGGGAATGGGGATTGCGATCGTACCCTCTTCTTTGCAAAATCTTCAAAGGGCTGGTGTAGTTTATCGCGCTTTAGAAGAAAAAACACCATTAGTAGAAACGGCTGTAGTGTGGCGACAAGAGGATATGACACCTGTTTTACGCGAGTTTCTACAAATCGTGAGAAGTGTCTGTGGTTAATTAATCAGTTAAAAAGGCAATCACTTCTCCTAATAAGAGTTAGCAGATTGGGAACCAGCACACAAGCCTGTGCTATTCAAAAAAAAGATGGAACGCCATCTAATGAAACCAGGACTGCTTGAACCTCATTGCTATTCCCTCCTTTTTAGTGCCCAAGGAACTCATGCAGTAGCGCTAATTAGGAATTTTCAGCTTTATCTGGAGATGAAGCATAAGAGTATGCTAAAGAATTAGCTTTTGGCTAAATAAAAAATAGAAATTTAAGATTTAAAAAAACGGTAGAGTAATTAGCAATCTATCATTTTTTATGTAGGTTGAATGCTTTACTCAAAAGTCAAGTGATATTTTTCATTGCTTTCATGTCAAGGTTAATTTTGAGTTTAGACTTTATAAGTTGCAAATTTAATGTACAGTTTTTCGTAAGTGATATTAAGGAAAAAACGTGGAACTTCAGAAGTTATTGTATATTTTTGTTTTAGTAAAGATTGCTACATTCGCTCTAAGTGTACCTGTATTTGCTCAAATCACACAGATTCCCTCCAATTCTTCCCAGTCGAGTTGTCGTGCAACTAAAATAGCCACTCCAATTTTCAAAGAACCTTCAACATCATCTAATGCTATCAGAATATTGCCGGCACAAACAAAGATTTCTTTAGCATTTATACCAACTAGTGGAGATAGATTTGTCAGAATTAAATCTCCGAATTCCGGGTTTATTCAAACTGCTGTGCTGAAATATTGTCAGACGAATAACAAGACTCAAAACCTGCGGAATAAACCCACTATTGGCAGTGAATGCCGGCAACTTGTGCAAACTGAAACTATACGTCGCCAACCGAGTACAAAAGGAGATTTTATTACGACACTTTATCCAAACACAATCGTGTTTGTGAACTTGGTTACAGGTAATAGAGGTAATGTAGTTAAGTCATACAAATCTGAAAATTACATTTGGGTAGAAATCGATCTTTCTAGAAGTTTTCCTGGAGAGTTATCCGGTAATGGCTGGATAGCCAATACTGACTTAGTAAATACACCTCGATTAAGCAGTCTGGCTTATTGTAGTTAGTAATTTATTTCGCTCGATATCTCCATTTAGTACAGCATGGCGTAAATAAACAGACCATTGAAAATTGGCAAGGGATACGGAATAGTCTTGGTAATTTATGTGTAATAAAGTACGACGTACTGTAGTGTAAGAAGGTAGCCTATTTTTGGATCTTAAAAAGCATGGGTGGCAAATTAATTGTATTTGAAGGGGTGGAAGGCTGTGGCAAAACCAGCCAAATGCAGCTTTGTTGTGAGTGGTTGGAAAGTCTGGGTGTTTCTGTGCTAGTAACTCGTGAACCAGGGGGAACAGAGTTAGGCTTACATCTTCGCCGCTTGTTACTAGATAAGGCAGAGGATAAACCAGTTGCACAAGTGACAGAACTTTTATTGTATGCTGCTGACCGATCGCAACACGTTGAACAAGAACTTAAACCAAATCTCGCAGCAGGGAAATATATTTTATGCGATCGCTACACTGACTCTACCATTGCTTACCAAGGATATGGTCGGGGTTTGAACATGAGTTTAATCAATCAGCTTAATTATATTGCCACTGCTGGTTTAGAGAGTGACTTAACTATTTGGCTAGATGTCGATGTCGAAGTAGGGCTAGCCCGCAAACGGGGAGATGGAGTAGGATTAGACCGCATTGAACAAGAAACAATTGCTTTTCATCGGCGCGTTCAGCAAGGATACGCAGAGTTAGCAGCATCTTATCCCTCAAGAATTGTGCGGGTAGATGGCAGTTTGAGTAAAGAAGCTGTGCAACAAGTAATTCAAGGAATTTTACGCGTCCACCAAAACAATTAAAAATAGAAAATTAAAAATGGAAAATTACTTAGAAAGTTTAAGTTAATTCCGTATCTAGAAGCGCATTAACTAGTATAATATCTCCATCAAATGTAACCAAAGCTTTTTACTTTCTATATATTGATTATATCTGAAGCGATCGCTAGAAATAAGTTGTCAATATTCCAAATTTCAAGCTATTTTCTTAAAACCTCATATTCATCAATAAAAAGGTGAAAAAGCAAAAGCGATCGCTCCTTTAAACTAAAGTGCGATCGCTAATTTTTAGATTACCAGATACAGCTTAAGCAGTAACAGGTTCTAACAATTTAATATCAGAGAAGATAAATTCCTGAATAGATACTTGTCCTGCTATCTCGGTGCGAATCTCCCGACGATTTAGGATGAAATAGTCACCTACTTTTTCATACTCATCAACAAATTCGCTTCTACCGCCTTTTTGTTCCCCAGTCTTGGGATCATGGTAAACAGAGTCATAGGTATGGGACAAATAGCCTTCCCCGGTGTCGTGGCTGCTGAAGGTGTCAATTGTCACGTATGTACCGTGGATTAAACGGTGAACATGACATACTTCATTATTGCGGACTTTGTATTTATCGCCTTCAGCCTTACCACCCATTAAAAGCTCAACCGCACCAGTTTCGTCGGTTTTACCATAGGTAAAGGTATTGGCGCTGTGGGTGTCTTCAAAGCTGCGGCGGACGCGGTGGATTGCTATCTCCCAGGCTTGACCATGAATTGCTTTCTGGGCTGGCTCGTCATCTACATCCAAGACTTCGGCTTTCAGATTGGCAGTGATTATAACTTTACCTGTAAACACTTTGTCATCTTGCTTAAAGGTAATATTTGCGGTATAGCCAGGGAAATTTTTGTCCCAAGTGTAGCGGTTCTCATAAGCAGCCCGGAAAAGTTCCTGAGCAGAGAGTTGTGTAACTGTCATGTGCTTCTCCTAGTCGCTACTGTAATTAGCGTTTTAGTTATCTTGGTATTAGCATAGAAGTAATTGTTGAGGCTTGGATAGTCCCCAACTGGGTACACTTATGGTTAATTCTCTCCACGCTGTATTTCATGCGATCGCCAATGTCCAAAATGAGCAAGAATTAAGGCTAGCTCTCACGGATAAAATTGGTGAGCATTTTGGCGTGCAAAATTGGGGCATTTATCTCCTAGATGAGCAACCAACGGCCCAAATCGATGTTCAGGCCATTCCAGCAGTATGCTTAGAAAGCAATCCAGTCGGGCGTTACGTGGTTGAGCGTCACGCTCCCGCCCATGAACAGTTATTATTATCACCAAAAGACTGGAAGCATTTTTGCTCACGTTCTGATCACGAACACGTAATGACTGGGCCAATTGTTTGCGATGGTCGTCTTGTCGGAACGCTTAACTTGGCTCGTGACAAGGGAAATCCTGCTTTTAATGGCAATGATTTAGCTGATTTGAGTGCCTTATGCATTCATTTATCAGCAAAAATGTCAACTCTACGGACAAAACCAAAAATATCCCATTCCCTTTTAGTAAGTCCTCTAACAGCGCGTGAGTTAGAAATTGCCGACTTAGTGGCGCAGGGGTTAACAAATGCGGAAATTGGGGAAAAACTTTGGATTACGCAAAATTCCGTCAAACAAGCTTTGAAGAGGATGTTTCGTAAGTTGAAGGTTTCGGCGCGTGCAGAAATGGTGGCAAAGCTACAAGATATACAAGTTTCATGAACCCCTTGATTTATCTCCAGCCGCACAGAATACCCAACTGAATTCTCTTTAACTTCTTAACTCTGTGTTCTCTGTGTCTAATAAGGTTAAATAAAATGCTTTTGAACCGCACAGACGCCAGTGCGCCCTTGCGGTTCCCCGGCTTGTACCCCTACGGGGATCTTGCTACGCTCTTAGCGTTCTTGCTCTTTAGCAACTGGCGCGGCGCAGAGAGAAAAAAGAGATTTGAATAAAGTACACAAGCTAAGTCTCAAAGCCAGCTATAAAGCCTGTTTTACTTCTGTTAGCGCGAGCATAGAGGTGTGAGAGAAAAAGCTATCAGGTACTTTTCTCAAGCACGTTTTCGCAATGATTTATATTCAAACTCAGCAACGCCTAGTTGTGTTTTAAAGTAAGCGCGGTAGAGTTCGCAACGCGGTAGGATGCGATCGCCTTTATAAGTGATCAACCAAGAAATTCCTTAATGCTTACGACGGATTATTTGGCATCGCTTCTTAAAAACTAGCATTCTTTGGATGCAACATGCAGTAGGGGCGCACAGCTAGCTGTACGCCCCTACTAAAGGACTATATTTTATGCAACTGAGAAAGACTACAATCTATGATCAGCAAGGGTAAGCGCGTTACCCAGTATTAGAATTCGGTGATTATACACCAGCGCCCTTATTATTCTTTTATTGGCGAAAAGTTATTAGTACTTGCTGCCAATAACATATCGTAACGCATTTAGCGTCCAACTTTATTTGAGACATCTCTGGCTGCCTCTGCCGCACTGTCGCCTACATCACTAGCAGTTTCTTGAGCGCCCTTTACGTATCCAGATCCAAACTCTTTAAAGGCTTCTCCTGACTGTTGCCCAATCTTCTGAAGTCGTTCACCAGGAGAATCTTCGGTTTCACGAGCATCCTTAAACCACTGCCCTATTGTTTTCGGTCTTTCAGCATCATTTTGCTCTACCTGTTGGCGAACTCTCTCCTTTAAGCCTTTGTCATTCGGCCCATCACTAACATTTGTCGTCAGCACTAGAAAACCAACTACGACAACAGCCAAAAAAGATTTTACCTGAAGTCCTTTAAGTAGGGAACTTATGTTAGCAATCGTCCTAGAAATCAAATTTATCATGCCAATTAGCTTTTTTTTGACTACAAATTAAACATTAACTATAGAAAGGTAATTATCCTTCTAGCAAAAGGCATATTTTAGTTATACAAAAGAAATATATTTTAAATCTTTGGGAAGAGGTGATTTGTTTGACGCTAATTGGTCATTGCGATCGGAACGCAGTGAAACAAAGCAATCGCAAAGTACAGATGTTGCGATCGCTTCATTTTGCAACTTTTAGAAAAGCTAGCGCGTTAAGCAAAGCTATGCCGTTAACTTTACGCTTCATTTGCAATTGGCTTGTAACAATTTTGGTAAATTTGCTTGCATTGGGATGCTCCCCTTTTTTCAATCTACTAAAGAAAATCATTATGTTCAAAAAACTACAACAACTCCAAGCAATTATCGCTTCCAGAAACTCAGAAAATTTGGGTGATATTGCCATTCTTAAATCTGATTTCTTCGGTGCTAAAGTTTCTGCAACAGTCGCCTCCAAGCTGCAACCAGTAGTGGGATATTATCCCGTAATTGATTTGAAGCAATTAAGCCAATACCCTCAAGGCTCCTTTGGGCGAGAATATGCCAATCATATGCAAGCAAATCAACTAAAACCATTAAACATCAGTCCTGAACTAGAAGACATTGCCAAACGTAATCTATTTGCTCTGCGATATTTAGTCACCCACGATATTTTTCATGTATTGCTTGATTTTGACACCACCTATGCAGGAGAAATTGGTGTACTTGCTTTTGCTGCTACACAAAACTACAGTAAATCACTCCAAATCGGTTTGTGCTTGGCTAAATTGCTCTATCCCATCTTGGCTCCCCAACAAATAAAAGGAATTTTCGCTAACCTCGCAAAAGGGCGAGAATTAGGCAAGAAAGCTGATTTCCTCTTGGGCTACCGTTTTGAAGAGCATTGGGAAGAACCAATTGAGGATGTGAGAAAACGGTTGGGATTACTATAAATTTCCGCAATTTATCCGAAAAAAGCATTTTTATGCTCACTAACAGCTTTTTTAAGTGTCTCGCTTTCTATTGGTAAATCATCCTTGAGATTTCTTAGACTGACAAATGTAGCACTAAATACATTTTTAATGCTACATTCGGTTTTTAATACAGATATAATCTAAAAAAACATATATCTTTGGTTAGAGCAATTATCTATCTTAAGATATCGATTTTAACGGATAATTCCTAACTAGCTACTAATAACAATCAATAAGCTGTTATGCCTTTAAATTACACAATAACTTATCAGGTTTGTTGACTGCTGACAGTTAACAGTCAACGGTCAGCAGTCAACAGTCAACACAGAAAAATGTGCAACTTAGATGGGCGATAGCTTAGTTACACAACTTTTAGGCTAGAGATATTATTTGTCTGACTTAGTGGATTTATCCCGTAATCCCTAGATACAGCAGTTTGCTTTTTAAGTGAGGTATAAAATGCAGGACTCAAAATCAGATATAAAGAGTTTCTACCTTCTGCCTCAAAACCCGTAGCTTTGTACTTGATACAAAGGAAAACTGCTGTATTTGAAGGGCTTGGAAATGGCAAGTTAATCCACATTTTTTCCTCAATATGATAACTGGTTAAGTGGAAAGCCAAAGGATGAAATACTGGATAAGGAAATTAGCAATCTGTATAGTATTATTGTATAACTTGTTATTATCAAGTGATTACGCAGGAGCAAACCAACTTTCAAACATTGATGTGCAACAATTAAATGCACTCCCATTTATTGAAAACTTAGCAAGTGCTGACAATAATCTTGTTCATAGTAGAAAAGAAGATTTTCACCGATTTAGTGAAATAGTCAAAAGTACAGAAAAACTAGAGGGACTCTTCACACTTTATTGCAGTGAAGATTCAGGAAAAACTTACTTAGAAATTAAAGCAGAGCAGCTAAATAAAGATTATTTAGCTATAGTGACATTGGAATCGGGCGTGGGGGAAAGTGGAATTTATAGTGGATTACCTCTTTCTGATTTTCTATTTTACTTTCGACGAGTAAACAATAGATTACATTTTGTTGCTCGTAATGTAAAATTCCGCGCAACAAATAGACCAGAACAGCGATCGCTTGCTCGTTCATTTAGCGACTCAGTTCTTTATTCACTCGAAATACATACTATTGATCCACGCAGTAAAAATATTCTGATCAACCTGGATGAACTGCTAATGCAGGATTTCTCCGGATTAACTTCTCTATTAAAATACTCTTTACAGGCTGATTACCACTTGGATGCAAGCAAGTCATATTTTGGTGATGTTAACAGCTTCCCAGAAAACGTAGAAATTGATTCAATTTACGGTTTTTCATCACCAGAAGGAGCTAATTTAGTCACCTTACCTGATAGCAGGGCATTGACTCTGAAGGTACACTACAGTTTTTCTCAGCTTAGAGAAAACACTGGTTACATTCCCAGACTTGCAGATGATAGAGTGGGATATTTTATTACTGCTTTCCAAGATTTCTCTAATAATAATGCTCACGAACCATTTGTACGTTACATCAATCGTTGGCATCTAGAACCATCCGATCCTAACGCTTCCTTATCTCCACCAAAAAACCCAATTGTGTTTTGGATTGAAAATGCTGTACCACTAGAGTACCGCGATGCGATTCGTGAAGGTGTTTTGATGTGGAACAAAGCATTTGAAAAAGCCGGATTTCAAAATGCTATTGAAGTGCAGCAAATGCCAGATGATGCTGATTGGCAACCGGCAGATGTACATTACAACACTATTCGCTGGTTCAATTCTTTAGATGCAGGTTTTGCCAGAGGGCCAGTGCGCGTTAACCCATTCACCGGGGAAATATTAGATGCAGACATTATTGTGGATGCCAATATGGTGCGTTCAATTCAGCAAGAATATCACGCACTGATGGGAGCAAATTCATCTTTTACAGAACTGGGCAAAAACCCATGCTCAGGTAATTTATCTGCAATGTTCTCAAAAGGTTTTAAAGCTTTTCCTGAACAACATTTAGCAGGCAACGATCTCTGCTATAGCATGGAGTCTTCAGATCAAGCCGCCATGGGAGCGTTGGTATTGTCAATTTTGCCAAACACTACACCCAGTAGTGAAACGATGAAAAAGTATGTGCATCAATATTTGCGTTCTCTTATTGCTCACGAAGTCGGGCATACTCTCGGTTTGCGCCACAACTTTCATGGCAGCACTATGTTAACACCCGAAGAATTAAATAATACAGAAATCACTCACACTAAAGGTTTAGCGGGTTCGGTGATGGACTATCTACCCGTGAATATTGCACCACAGGGAGTACAACAAGGTGACTATTTCCCAGGAGTTGTTGGGCCCTACGACGAATGGGCAATTGAGTATGGTTATAAAAGAAGCCCATCAGTAGCACTTGAGGGAATCATCCCAGAATCAGAAAAAAGTTTTTTGGAGCAGATTGCCCTGGTGTCGCCTCAACCAGAATTATCTTATGCAACTGATGAAGATATTTGGGACATCAATCCTTTGGCAAATGTCTGGGATATGAGTAGTGATGTACTACTTTATTCGCAGTGGCAAATGGATAATGCCCGTTCTATGTGGCAGCACCTTGATAAGGGTGATCTATCGAAAGGAGAAAGTTATAGTAACCTACGTCTTAGATTCAATAGAGTACTTAAATATTATTTTCGGAACGCCAGCTTGCTTTCTAAATACATTGGTGGACAATCATTTCGGCGTCTCCATGCTAGTGATGATGCTTCTTGGACATTTGTACCAGTTTCAGTTTTAAAACAACGCCAAGCATTGACAAAATTGCAAAAGTATGTGTTTGCTGAGGATGCTTTCAGTTTTTCACCACAATTGTTGAATCAACTAGCACCATCACGGTGGGAACACTGGGGTAGTTCTGTACCTAACAACCGCCTTGATTATCCAATTCACGATCGCATTCTGGGTTTCCAAAGTGCGGTACTGCGATCGCTCTTAGACAGCGATCGCCTCAATCGTTTACAAGATATAGAATTAAAAACCCAGGCTGGAGAAGCACTTTCCATTCCGGAACTGTTCGACACTCTGCAAACAGGCATCTGGACAGAAGTTTTAACCCCAGGAGAACCAAAGCCAATTTCTAGCATCCGCCGTTCATTGCAACGGGAATATCTAAATATTTTGCTAGAGATGATGTTGGGTACTACTGATACACCTGAAGATGGTCGAACACTGGCTTGGTATAAATTGCGTCAACTGCAAAAAGCCATTGATGTCAGGCTCAAACAACTTAGTGAAAGCCTTGATATTTACACCCTAGCCCACTTAGAAGCTTCTGGCGATCGCATCACCAAAGCATTAAATGCACAGTTAATTTCTAAGTAGGCATTTGTCATTTGTCATTAGTTATTCTCCCCTTGCCTCCCCTGCTCCCCACTCCCTACTCCCTCAAGATACCTTTGCAATAGACCAATGACAACTTCTGGTACTTCCAAATGAGGTAATACTCCTGCATCTGCGATCGCATAAAAATCTTGAATTGCACCTGGATTTAAATTTGCTAAGCGTCGTCCTAATTTGATGCTCGTAAATTGTGCCTTTTCTCCCCAAAAAATGACCGTGGGAATTGTCAGTTGTTTAATATATAAACTCAGATCAAAGTAAAGATCGCCCCGCAAAAATGACAAAGCGGCAAACTTGGCATTAGGTTGTTGTGCAGAAGTTAAATAAGCCTCCACCATTTCTTGAGAAACTCGTTGTGACTTGGCAAACAGAAAACTTTGTAAAAAATTTCGGACTGCAATTTCATTTTCAGCACCAAGCATATAAATAAAATTGTCCAGCAGAGGCGCATTGATCACCGAAAGCGGAAGTCTGCGTCCAGCACCTTGCCCAAAATCATCAAATCCAGACGGGGAAACCAGAAACAGTGCTTTGAATAAATTGGGTTGAACAATAGCTAGGCGAATAGCAAAAGCGGCTGTTAGAGACGAGGCTACCACCGTCACTGGTTGACGACAGGTTTCAATGATAAACTCTGCGATCGTGCTGAGATAATCCCTAATTTTATAATCCCGGACTGGATGAGCCGATTCTCCCCAGCCGATTAGATCGGGAGCTAAAATATGGTAATTAGAGGCAAAAGCCGGGTAAACTTTAGACCATTCATACGCAGATGCCCCACCACCAAAGTTATGGAGAAACAGTAGTGGGGGTAAATCTTTAGTATCAGCAAATGCCCAAGGTGCATTCGTTTGAGTATAGTAAACTATCGCCCCCAAGGATGTATGGATAAGTTTATGTCCAAAGCCAGGAGGTTGAAACTGAAGCATAAAATTAAAAAGTATAGTTTAATGGCACTTTACCCGAAGGCAAAATTACGGCGTATAAAGTAAAGCTTACCGATAAATCTTGGAGTAAGTAAACTTTGTGTCTCCTAAGCAGTTCCATATTTAATATGCATACAGTCAAACTAATTCATAATTCATCCTTGCTTTTTGTCAGCATCTCCTGTGATTTGAACAAGTTGATGAAGGTTATCACCACTAATATGATAAGCTGCCCCAAAACCAACTACAAAACGACCTTCGCTCGGAGTTAGCTGAAAAATCCGAAAGTCAGACAAGCCGCGCAGAACCTCGATAATTTGACCAAAGCGCCCTTGAAATTGCTCAACAATTTGATTCCACTTGTCAGTTTCACGCTCTATCAAAGTTGCCCTACAATCAAAGCTCAAACGGCGACGGGCAAAAATTAGATTACTCTTGGCTTCATCCTCGATAAATAAGACATTAACATGAGGATTAGCATAAAGATTTTTGGTATGAGTTGAAAGTCCACTGACGTAAATGTAGATGTTTTTGGAATCATCTATTACAAAAGGAGCATAACTAGCATTGGGTATTGCCTGGGCGCTGACGGTGCAAATGATTACACTCTCAAATTCTTCAGTAAACTTTTCGTACTCAGCTTGAATGTTTTCAAGTTGGCTCATAAGTAAATTACCATTTGATTAGGAATACCTAATTAAGTATCCTAGCGTGATTGAGCGAATAGGTTATAGGTAATAGGTTACAGGTATCTCCTGACCCTTCCCCTAATTAAAGCAACTCAGCATTATCCAAGCTCTGAGTACCGGAGGATTTGGAAAAACAGACATTGGGCTAGACTTAAGAAAGTTATGAGGACGCAAATATGACTGACAAAAATCGTTCTCAATGGGACTTAGGCAGGTTTATCGAAACCCTGACTTACTTTGAGGTAATTCCTTTCCTTAACTGGGTACAGCAGTTAATCCAAGGCCGTCCTAAGGATAATCAAAATAGACCCAATGGAGGAAGAAATGTGGGTGTAATATTAGTAGCAGGTGCAACAGGTGGCGTAGGTAAACGAGTAGTGCAGCGATCGCTCCAAAAAGGTTATAAAGTTCGCGCCCTAGTTCGAGATATTGACAGAGCCAGGTCAATTCTTGGTAATGATATAGACTTAGTAGTTGCGGATATCACTCAACCAGAAACTTTAACTTCTTTAGTTCTGGCTGATATCCAAGCTGTAGTTTGTTGCACAGCAGTGCGCGTGCAACCAGTTGAAGGAGACACAGCAGATAGAGCAAAATATAATCAAGGTGTTAAGTTTTACCAACCAGAAATTGTTGGCGACACCCCAGAAAATGTAGAATATCAAGGTGTTAAAAACTTAGTCCAAGCGGCTGCAAAATATTTACCCCAAGCAAACGAAAAACCGATATTTGATTTCACCAAGCCATCAGCCGAATTAAAAGATTATTGGGGGGCGCTGGATGATGTAGTCATGGGTGGTGTGAGTTCTAGTAATATCCAATTACTCGAAAATACAGCTTTTTTTGCTGGTAATGTCTCCACCGCTAACTCTGGCGGATTTGCTTCTATCAGAACTAAGAATTTTGATCCACCTTTCGACTTATCTGATTGCGAAGGTGTGAAATTGCGCGTCAAAGGTGACGGTCAGCGCTATAAAATCTTCCTGCGGACAGATACAAAATGGGATGGTATTGGCTATAGCTATTCTTTCGACACAGTAGCTAATACCTGGATAGATGTTCATATTCCCTTTGCAGATTTGATTCCCGTCTTTCGGGCAAAAATTGTCAAAGATGCGCCGCCACTTGAACAAAGTAGAATTTCTTCATTCCAACTGATGTTGAGCAAATTTGAACACGATGGTGCTTTGAATCCCAAATTTTCTCCCGGTGGTTTTGCTTTACAGTTGGAATCAATTCAAGCTTACGGCGGGGCAACTTTACCACAATTTATCCTAGTTAGTTCAGCAGGCGTGACTCGTCCCGGACGACCTGGCATTAATTTAGATGAAGAACCGCCAGCAGTGAAATTAAATGACCAATTGGGAGGAATTTTAACTTGGAAGTTAAAGGGAGAAGATAGTTTAAGAGAAAGCGGAATTCCTTATACGATTATTAGACCTTGTGCATTAACTGAGGAACCAGGGGGTAAGGAATTAATATTTGAGCAAGGCGATAATATTAGGGGTAAAATCAGCCGTGAGGATGTGGCAGAACTTTGCGTGCAAGTGCTAAAACTAGCGATCGCTTGTAATGTCACATTTGAAGTAAAACAGGCAGATAATACTGTCAACTCTATCGATTGGCAGAAGTTATTTTCTAATTTAGTAAAGGATAAATAAGTGAAGTGACTACAGATTTATACTCTGTAGCTATCCCAACACATCTTGTCTAAATAGACTGTTATGAAAAAAATCCAAGTGCTAATATTTGCCGGGATTTTAGCAACAATTCTCTGGGGTGGGTTATTTGGAAACACTGCTTCATCCCAGCAAGTAGAGTCCCGCATCTACAACCTGGAAGCGGACTTTAATCGTGTTGAGTCACGATTAAACCAGATAGAGTCTCAACTGGGCCAAAGCCGCCGATCTCCATCCTCAAGAACAACACTTACCCCACGACAGCCAAGGGGTTCCAGAGGTAATTTATCACAGCAAGATCCGATGTTTGATCGGCTGGCAACTTTGGTGGTTGAATTGAAGCAACAAGTCAACAAATTAGAGGAACGAGTTTCTAAATTAGAAACTCGCTGAGTATTTTAATTGCTCTGTGTAGTTTTCAAAATTTAACCTCTGCCTTAAGAAACTCATGTTTGAATAAGAGGTTGAGGAAGAAGCTGATACCTCATTTTGACGATGTACTAGCCATTCAGAAAACAAGTTTGAGAGAATTTTTAAGCGCAATGTCTCGTCTAATTGTGGCTCAATGAGTTCCTCAACCAAAATCAGATGCGCTCCCATCGATGTCAATATTGGTTTGACAACTTGCGGTGGAGTTGCTGCAAAGACAGCAGCAGAAATTTCTGGTTTCAAGTCTGCACGGTTTAATATTCCTCGATATCCTCTTTTTCTACGTAGTTCTGCATCTTGAATATATTGATGAGCAATTTCATGAAAACTCATCTCACCTTCACCCAATGCGTAAAACAGTTCCATAGCCAAATCAAAATCATCTAAAACCACTTCATACATAACTACCTGAGCATAGTCAATCTGGTGTTCCACAAAAAAAGGTTCGACTTTATCTACAAATAGGTGTTGAGCTAATTTTGAAGAAATTACTGTGAAATAAACTAATTCTTCAAACTCATCTAGAGATAAACTATGTTTTTGTAGCCATGACCAAGTAACATCAGCACTAGTCAAATTATTCATCAAACGCAAACTATCTGCCGCTTGCTGTAGTTCTTCTGGCTGCACTTTAATCCCAACCTCTTCTGCCGTCTGTAAAATAATCTTGCGAGTAATAATACCTTCTACCACAGAACGAATTTGGCATGAAAGCTTGATTTGCTTGATAATTTCGTCTTGAGAAACAGTTAGCATATCTGACATAGTAGACTCCTTAGTCATAAAATTGAAGTTAAAATTGGCAATTTTAAGAAAGAAACATGAAGAAGTAGGTTTTTGAAGCATCTGCTGTCTGACAGAACAATTTGCCTGCACTAGGCTGTCAAATTTCAATTTGTTTGATGCAGTCTGAAAGTTATTGTTCTGAAAGAGCCTGACCCAGAGTTTGGGCAAGCTGTTGAGTGGGAAATTCTGTTTTGTTCTGAACCATGATTTGTTGGAAGTTTAACGCCAGAATTAATTACTTGTCTTAGCGAAATTCAATGACCATCGAAAATCAGGCTCTGCATTTGGTAGCAAATTGCCTATAGTAATTCGAGAATTTTTTGTGTTATCAATCTCTTGCCCCGCAGTTTTGCGTATCTGTCGAGTTGAAAGTCCCATCTCTTTGAGCAAGCGGTTAATGTGGCAAGCACTAACTTTAATTCCCATCTCTTTTGCCAGATGCTTACTTAACCATTGCGCTGTCCAGCGCTCAAATGAATAGCCATATTCACGCGGATTATGACTTGCTAGCTCTTGCAAGCGAGCCAGATATTGCTCATTCACAGCTTTGGGACGACCCATTGCGCGATCGCTCCAATGATGAGCTTGACCTGTTTGGGCTATAGTAATCCAGTGCCGCGCTGTCTCCTGAGAGCATCCTAAAGCTTCGCAGATTTGAGTCTGAGATTGACCTGCATCTGCCAACAACATAATTTCAATACGACGGCGGTATTCTGGACGTAAATCTGTTTCTAGATTCTTGAGCAAAAGCTTACGCTGAAACGCTGTTAAGTATATACCTTGCTTGTCCACAGCAATTCCTCCTGCTATAACTTGCAATGCCCAGATAGAAATTAATCTGGATATTTTTGAGAACCTCTGTTACTTCTCTGAATCAAAACTCCGGGAATTCCACAACTCGTTACAAAACTTCACCTAAATCGCGTGAACGGTGGTCATAAGCGTGGTTTTTCAGGCTTTGGTGGTGTGACAGGGTAAAAACAGCACTACATATATACTAAAAACATAACTTCAGTTTCAAATTACCTAATTCGGAGTAATGACGCGTTATTGCACTGTAATTTTTGAGATAAAAGTAATTTTATTTTTGAATATTAAATGTTTGAATAATTAAAACATAATTCATTGAATTATGTATAAATAAGAGCTTTTAAAGTCTTGAAATTATAGATTCAATATCCGAAGATTGAAATGTGATTAAGCGATATACAGCTAATCCAATTCAAAAAAACTAATCGATCTTGCATTGCCTTATTAATTACATAGTGTAAGCTGGCTTCAACTTCCCCAGGAAGTTAAGCATGGCTGAAACCACAGCATCCGATGACTCAATTAAGAAGCCATGACCCCCACTGTCGAGGACTACAAGTTCACTGTTGGGAATGCCTTGAACAAGTTCCTGGGAAAACTTTAGCGGGGTGAGAATATCTTGTTTAGCAACTAGAACTAGTGTAGGACAAAGAATTTTTTGAAGGCGGTCTGTTGTATCAAAGTCAAGCATGGCTCGGCTATGATGATGAAGTGAATGAGTCGCAGGTGGAAAAGGATATCTGATTGCAAATTCAATTAGACTTTCGATCATCCCAGGAATCGAGTAGAACATATCTGTAAATATCCAGGGTAATACGACTTTTTCATAAAGTTTAAAGTCTACATTAGCGCAGAGTTCCCCCCAAGCCTCAATGATGCTGTTAAATAATCCATCACCCTTTGCCAACGATGAAAGTAATATCAGACTTTGTACCTTTTCAGGATGTGCTAACACTAGTTCTTGGGCTATCTGACCACCCATTGAATGACCTACTAGATGCACCTTATCGATCGCAATGTGATCCAGCAATGCTGCAACGTCACTAGCCATCTGTTTCAGACTATAAGGGTTTTTGGGAGCAGAACTTCGCCCCATACCTCGGTTGTCTAAGCGAATAACTTGATACTGCGAAATCAACGATGGCATGATCAGCGACCAATAAGCATGATCGCAAAGGAAGCCAGCTATTAATAGCAAAGGCTCACCCGTTCCCTTAATGTCGTAGAACAAATCAATCCCGTTAATCTGAATTTTTGGCATAGTCAATAATTTTGCTAAACCTGATCTTAAACAGGGATGGACAAGGTTACACTCCTACGTCTTAAATCTCTCATCTACCGGAATTTGATAGCCGTTGGCGAGGCGATTGGTCATGTTGGCAGTGGCTGCGATCGCCATGAGTTCCGCGAACATGGTATCTATCATTCATGCCCTTGGCACGCGCCCCTGCTGTGTGCGAAGCAATGCAATACTCACAGCCATTGGTTGCACTCACAGCGATATAAATTAGTTCGCGCATCAGTGGATCAATCTCACCAGGACTGGTCATCACTTCCTTCACGGCTTGCCAAGTTCGTTGCAAGGTAGGCGGATGATTGGCTATAGCTTTCCAAAAGTTATTGATATAGTCATTCTGGCGTGTGGCGCGGATGTCGTCATATACTGCGCGGGCTTCGTCGCTGGCTTCTTCGTATTCAATCAGCTTAGTCATGAGTTGACAATCACTCCGCTAAGTAGTAATCCTATGGGATTTATCCTCATGCTTTTGGACTTATTTATTAGATACCAAAATGTAGGATACTACGTTTTTAACTGCGAACATTAGCGGTGATAAAATTCGACCTCTTTTTCCAGAATCTTAATATCATACTTGCCAAAAAAATCGTGACCCAGTAAACCGATGCTTGCTTTTGGTGCGATCGCTACCTGAAGATTATTGGCTGTAACTCCACCTGCTGCAATAGATTTTACCTTACTGGTTGGGAATTCTACTTCTCTACCATCGGCAATTTGGGCTTGGATTGTACCTGTAGCCTGGAGTTTAAGTGTATTCGCCATACCTTGAGTGATAATGGTTCCACTAGAACCTGTATCTACAATCATTTCAAAGGTTTTTTTATCATTAAAGGTAACGTCAATCACAGGAGTTCCACCAAAGCGGCGTTTGACTGGGACTCGAAAAACTCTGTTGTCTGAAGGTGCGGCAAATATATTATTGCCACAAAGCCTTCCCAATCCAACGGTTTTACCAGAGGAGGTTACCATGTAACATGCTCCTGGATCGTCAGCTGTTGCCCGATGAGAGAATGCTAAAAATATCAGCGTCGGCATTAATGCGATTGCAGCTAGGTTAACGGTCGTAATCCAACGCCTCCAAGCATTCTTCATGTTAGATTTTTCTCCAATTTTGCTGATATCTTTTAATAGATAAATTCATCATAGTGAGTAAAAAAATTAGTGCTATGAACCCATGCTTTTCAGAGTAAAAGCCAATTTTCATAATTCTTTACTACAACAAACTTTCAAATAACTGGCATTATTTTTGTGATAATTATTGTTTGTATAATATGTCTCTAATATTCACACATTTTTTGTACTTAGAAGCTAATTAGTGAGTTTTTTTATTTTTATTTATGTGTCTACATAAAATAAATTACCAAGTCAAAGTACAGGATTTATGAAATCTTTGTTAGATAACGATATTGATGAAAAAATAGCCTAATAAAATGCCTAAATCCTTGCTATTAAAGGATTCTTATACTTTAGATGCCTTTGCCCTGATAAAATTGCATCTTACTCAATATATTTTATCTAGGATTACTGATTAATAAATTAAAGATTAGTTAAAGACATGAGAAAACTACTTATAGCAGATTAAATCTGGCAGACTAAGAAGTTAGATAAGAGAAATTTGTTAGCTTATTCAAGGTTTGCTGCTGCATATACAGCAGTTGCGATCGCATTTTGAACAGCAATATCCTTTTGTTCTAAGATGATATTTTCACCAACAGTACGGCCAGCTACTACACCGCAAACAGCAGCAGCAGCAAAATTATACACTCCTGCCATTTTAAATAGTGTGCCGCATTCCATCTCATAATTCAAGATATTCAAGCGCCGATATTCTTCTGTAATACCATGCAGCGATCGCATTAAATTTGGGTTTGCAGAATCAGTGCGTTCTTGTCCTTCGTAAAAAGTATCAACTGATGCCGTGATTCCTATGTAATGTTCAACTTTTAATTCTCGCGCGGCTTCAACTAAAGCGACTGTGAGAAAAGGATCGGCTGCGGCTGGATACTCCATAGGTGCAATGTCATTTGCTGCACCTTGGCGACACAATGCTGCACTGCTAATAACAACGCTACCAACTGGTATATGCGGTTGAATTGATCCGCAAGTTCCAATGCGAATAATTTGCCGGATTCCTACTTGTACTAATTCGTTGACAACAATACTTAATGAAGGCGCACCTATACCACTAGTAGCTGATAAGATGATGCGACCGTTAGGCAAATATCCTACATAGCTATTGAGTCCGCGATTTTCGGACAACAAGCGCACATCTTGTAAAGAAGTTTGGGCAATGAGACGCGATCGCTCCGGGTCGCCAGATAATAAAGCAATGCTGGGAAGTGATGAACCTAAATCATCTTGTCCAAAACCAATGTGATAAAAGTGTTTATTTGGCATAGAGTGAAAGATTAGCGATCGCCTTTGCTAGAGTCTAAATCATCTGCACCATTTAGCGAATCACTACTATCTACTTTATTTGGCAGTGTATTTAAAGCAATTGCACTATTAGCTAATTTTTTGTCCGCCATATTTAAACTATTTACATCAATTGATAATTCATTATTAACTGGTTTATATTCAGGATTTTCTCGGTTTGCACCTGCTATCTCTTCTGCTTTGCCGATAAAATCCTTTGCAAGCCGTTCGCTAAAACCAACAACGAATGCTATAACAAAAATTTATAGTCATTGAATAGGCTTATTCACTCTAGTAACAATTAACGTCTGTCTCTAATTAAATCTTCTATAGCTCGCTCCCAATACCACTGCTCACTTTTCCCTGGATATTGGCTTCTAGCAACTGTAATAAGGCGTTGGCAAGCATCACGATCTCCTTGCAGCATACTTATTAATTGTGATTGAGTGTAGTTATCTACACTTGTACTAGTTTTCGGCTGAGTAAATTGTTTTTGCGGATTACGATTGTTAGTGCTTGGCTTTTGGTTTTTCATTTCTTGGAAAAGGCTTAAAATTAGGAATCCTAAACCTACGATGATGACAATCGGTGTAAGGGTTATTAAAATTTCCATTATGAGTTGGTAGAGCAACTGAATCTAGGATGCTGGATTTTCCCTGTTGGTAACATCGGGGAATTCCACATCTAAGAGTCAAAGTTATTAAACTAATCTTTTTATCAAATCCGATTTTTGCCTGCCAGTAAGTTAGCGATCGCACTACTAATCGGCTAACCTCTAATATTTAGGACAAAAAAAAGTGGCTCTGCAATCAGCAGAACCACTAAAGCTTTCGCAAACCTGTTTTAACTTAACGTACTGCCCCTTGAGCAGAAACAGTATCAATTGGCTTCATCAGGTACAGCCGCAATAACTGCCAGCCATTGGAGATGTAAAGTGGCAGTTTCTGGAAGATTTGCAGGAATTTGGGAGTGCTGGAGTTAGCGATCGCACCCAGCTTCTCGTTATTACTGATACAAGTATCCAAGCGCTGATAAAACTCTGGATTTTCTACATCCAGCATCAGTGGGAACACTCTACCTGCGTTTTCATTAGTCTTCTTAATTACATGGATGTCGTATTCCCGCGCATCCAATCCAAGGGTGGCATAAAAGTCCTTGCGTTGAATGTCATTGAGATACATTGTCGCAAACACCGACAACAAGAAGAACCGACTCCACAGCCGTGCTTTCCAATCATTCAATATTTGCGGCTGGGATTTCATGATCGCATCAAAGAAATCGCCGT
The DNA here is from genome assembly GCF_014696655.1 of Nostoc sp. FACHB-888. Classification (NCBI taxonomy): domain Bacteria; kingdom Bacillati; phylum Cyanobacteriota; class Cyanophyceae; order Nostocales; family Nostocaceae; genus Nostoc; species Nostoc sp. FACHB-888. Next base: position 20,613 of record NZ_JACJQM010000043.1, read on the forward strand.
GACGGTTTTCATCTTGACACCAGTTCTCAAAGAACCGGAAGATTGGATAAACCCGGTCTTCGGGATGTGCTTCTAAATGGCGATAAATGGTGATGTAGCGCCAATAACCGATCTTCTCAGAAAGATAAGTAGCGTAGAAGATGAATTTCGGTTTAAAGAAGGTATAACTGCGACTCTTAGTCAAAAACCCTAAATCTAGGGACAGATTAAAGTCCGACAAAGCTTTGTTCAGAAAGCCAGCGTGACGTGCTTCATCTCGTGACATCAAGTTAAAACACTCTGCCAAGACGGGGCTTTTGCCTTTCAAGCGACGACCAAGTTCTTTATACAGCAAAAAGCCGGAAAACTCTGCCGTACACGAGCGTTCTAGAAACTCAACGAACAACCGGCGAGTTTCCCCGTCAATATGATCCCAGGATTGTTCAAACTCGGCATCCCGAACAAAGTGATGGCGGTTGTAGTCAGTGCGAAACTCTTCGAGAATGGCTTGTAACTCGTCTTCATTGACGGAAATATCCATCCGCGCCATTTCATCAAAATCGGTAGTATAAAACCGAGGTGTTAACAGGGTTTCTTTTGCCGGGACTTTAATCCCTGGCCGGATTTCTTCAAAGCCTGGTTTTTTGAGGGAATCTACCATGTCTTGATTGCTCTTTCGTCTTTATTATCTTAAGTAGACCCTTTGGGTTGGTGCAATTCCTCATGGGGGAAACCCCCAATATCGGAATGCCTCACCAGAAAGCTAAGGGTAATGTTCTGTTAAGGCGTAACAGCCGACAATAATGCAATTGTATAAAGTTTAGTCTACCAAGGTGCGGGTTAGAAATTTGTAAGCAAAAGATTAAGAGTTGCAACAATCATTCAATGTTTGCGGAACCAAGAATTGCGGATTAGTAGTCAGATAAACGTAGTTCCGCGATCAGCATTGTTTCGATCAAGTGGAGTAGTATGCACTTATTTTACTCTTAAAGCATTGCTACCTCAGTAATTTTTTGTAGTTGCTACTACAATATGGAAAACCCATCTTAGACAACAAGAGCAAATCTAAAGAGTTGAAAACAAGATGAATCTTGAAAAAAATCAGCAGAAAGACCGACTTCTTGTCTCTTACATTTTGTGTGCAGTTGGATTTATGGGGGTGGGAGGATTGCACCGTTTCTACAATGGCAAGATCGGGACTGGTTTGTTTTGGCTGTTGACTGGTGGTGTATTTGGTATAGGGCAGATCGTGGATTTGCTCTTTATCCCCAATATCGTTGACGAATACGAACAAAAGCTGAGACTAAAAGCAGGTGTATCTCCCTTCGGTGTGCCGTTGAATCAAGCAGTAGTTACCTCTCAAGTTCACCCTCCAACAGGAAACCAACTGATGATTAAACTGATTGAAGCGGCGGAAAGTAAGGGTGGTATTTTAACTGTCACTCAAGGCGTTAAATTCACGGGCGCTAGCTTTGCTGAAGTAGAAGCTACTCTCAATGAGATGTACAAATCAGGTTATGTAAAAATAGATAACGACCCCAATACTGGAGCCGTTATCTACCATTTCCACGAACTTTAATTTGTCATTTTGTCATTTGTCCTTTGTTCAAAACCCAATGACCAATAACTAATTTATACCTAGCCACTTTTGACCACCCAAGCGCTGAACTAAGCCATATACCAACAAATCGAGTGTAATTTTACGCTCATCGATTAAGAATGACTCAAGAGTGCTAGGTTTTTTCCCTTCATTACAGGAAAATCCCTTTTTCCCTTGAATATCTTCTTCAGGGAAATACAGGTTAAACTGACGCTGACCTGTTTCTTTCCAACTGCCGATAATTTGCCAGCATTCTTGGGCAGATTCAAAGCCAGTGATTGGCACTTTCTGCTTGGCAAAAGACACCTGTAAATCTTGCACACCTTGTTGAGCGATCGCTTTTTGTAAAGCTGGTAAGTAGTCTTGCTCAATGAACTCTACAAATGGCTTATCTTCAACAGATGGGGCTTTTTCCTTTTTTGCGGCTTTAGCTGCGGCTGCTGCGGGTTTTTCTTGCTTGGGTGATCCAGCAGCTGGTTTAGCAGAATTGGGGTTATCTTCGGAGTTTGCAGTTTTAGGGTCTGGCGCGTTAGCAGTAGGAAGGTCTGTAGCTTCGGGTGAGTCTGTACTAGGAGCGTGTTCTTCAGCCACACTGGGAGCTTGCTGGTCAACTGTGCTGGGAGCTACTTCTCCCGCTTGATTGTGATTGGTTGGGTCTGCCATTGCTCAGGTCAATCCTTTAATCTAGCTTTTGGAGCGATTGCTCACCTTGAGGTATCGGGTATTTTTATTTTGACATACTAGTGCAGCAGGACAATAATAACTGTACAGTTAAAAATAACCCAAAGGCATAGGGCATAAGCTTTCTTCCCTTCTCCCCTTCTCTCCTCTACCCCTTCAATTGTAAAGCGATCGCTCAAAACTAAACCATATCTTTCGGTAAATTAGCCATTAAAGTAGCATCGAAAAGTATAAAAAAAGGTAATAGTGACTAGCTTACTGTTGCGTGACAGTTGAGGCTGCGAAATGTGCGCTACAGCCGGAGGCATTGTTAAACCAATTCGCAATTCGCAATTCGCAATTACGTTTTGTGTTAGCGAAGCGTTAGCGAGTCTGCGAGCGTCCGGGGATTTAGACCCCGACAGAAAACGCGCTGCTTGATAGAAGCAGGGGACTTAAACCCCTAAATTGTTAAAAAATTGCAAAAGAAATGAAAATGTAAGAATGCAGCTATGTAGATCGATAATTTAGGTAAGCGAAAAACCTGTTATGCAGACTATTAAGAAAAAGTCAACAATAAAAGCCTGGGCAGGTGCGATACCTTCTCTACGAGAGGCTACGCCAACGGTGAGCCTTGCTAACGCAGAATCGGCAAAAGAATTTCCCGCTACCCAATTGCCAATTCTTTCTGGGAAAATTCCAGATGACTTGCGTGGCACACTTTACCGCAATGGGCCCGCACGGCTAGAACGCGGTGGCATTCACATGGGACACTGGTTTGATGGAGATGGAGCAATTCTGGCTGTAAATTTTACCGATGCAGTTGCAACCGGGGTTTATCGCTATGTGCAAACCTCTGGTTATCAAGAAGAAGCCGCAGCAGGTAGACTAGTCTACGGCAACTATGGCATGACTGCACCAGGCCCAATTTGGAATCAATGGCAAAAGCCCATCAAGAATGCTGCCAACACCTCGGTGCTAGCACTTCCAGATAAACTTTTGGCACTATGGGAAGGTGGTAAACCCTACGCCCTCGATTTACAAACTTTAGAAACTTCAGGTGAAGATGATTTAGGGGGATTAACTGAAGGATTAAACTATTCTGCACATTATAAGCGTGATAAACAAACAGGGGAAATTTTTAATTTTGGCATTAGCCCTGGATTAAATGCGACGCTTAATATTTACAAAAGCGATTCAACTGGGAGGATTACCCAACAAGCCGCATATCAATTAGATGGTGTGCCATTAGTGCATGATTTTGTTTTAGCAGGACAGTATCTTGTATTTTTCATTCCGCCAGTGCGGTTGAATGTCTTACCTCTGCTAATAGGAATAAGCAACTATAGTGATTCGCTAGAGTGGCAACCTAAGTTAGGAACTCAGATTTTAGTTATTGATAGGGTTTCCCTATCTGTAGTGAGTCGTGGAGAAACCGAACCTTGGTTCCAATGGCATTTTGCTAACGGTTATGTAGATGCTAGCGGTTCAGTGATTGTGGATATCGCTCGTTATGAAGATTTTCAAACTAACCAGTATCTTAAGGAAGTAGCGACAGGTAAGACTCACACCGCAGCTAAAAGTACATTAATGCGAGTTCATCTGCATCCTCAAACTGGCAAAGTTACGTCAATTCAGCCGCTATTAAACGGACATTGTGAATTTCCGAATGTACCACAGCAAAATGTGGGGCAAGCTTCGCGTTACACATATATGTCAAAATCCCGTTCAGGAACAGATATTAGCCAAGAAATATTAAATGCGATCGCTCGTTTTGATCACAAGACCGAAACCCTCACCGAAGCAGACTTTGGACAAAACCGTTATCCTTCAGAACCCATCTTTGCCCAAGATACCCAAAATCCTGCACAAGGTTGGGTACTAACTGTTGTCTACGATGGTAATTCTCATAGTAGCGAAGTTTGGGTATTTGATAGCGATCGCCTGGATGCCGAACCCGTTTGTAAACTAGGATTACCCAGCGTCATCCCTCACAGCTTCCACGGCACTTGGAACCCAGCCTAATAAACCCTCCGCGGAATGTAAGACCAAAGACTTCTGGACGTAAAAAATCCACCAAGTCCGAGGCAATCCCCAATGATTTGGGAAGCCTACAGTGTACCGAAGGTCACTGTAGGTAGTTCATTCAGATTGATTAACCGCACATGATATTACAGTGATTTACGCGGGTTAGAATAGAAAAAAACTTTATATACATTTCGCTGATTAAGCATAATTGCCCATGACCACTTCTAAACGCCACTACCACATCACTACCTTCGGTTGTCAGATGAATAAAGCTGACTCAGAGCGCATGGCTGGCGTTTTGGAAGACATGGGCTTTGAATGGTCAGAAGATCCAAATAATGCAGATGTAATTCTCTATAATACCTGCACGATTCGGGATAATGCCGAGCAAAAGGTATATTCCTATCTTGGCAGACAAGCAAAGCGCAAGCATGAGCAGCCTGATTTAACCCTCATCGTTGCTGGTTGCGTTGCCCAGCAAGAAGGTGAAGCGCTATTGCGGCGAGTCCCAGAATTAGACTTGGTAATGGGGCCACAACACGCCAATCGCCTCAAAGATTTGTTGGAGTCGGTGTTTGACGGCAACCAAGTTGTCGCAACTGAGTCGGTTCATATTATTGAAGATATCACCCAGCCGCGACGAGATAGTAAGGTAACAGCTTGGGTAAATGTAATTTACGGCTGTAACGAACGCTGCACCTATTGCGTGGTTCCCAATGTGCGAGGTGTCGAACAATCTCGCACACCGTCAGCGATTCGGGCTGAAATGGAAGAATTAGGACGGCAAGGTTACAAGGAAATTACTCTACTTGGTCAAAATATTGACGCTTACGGTAGAGATTTACCAGGAACAACAGCAGAAGGCCGGCATCTGCACAACTTCACAGATTTACTTTATTATGTCCATGATGTGCCGGGAATTGAAAGGCTAAGATTTGCTACTAGCCATCCCCGTTATTTTACAGAGAGATTAATTAAGGCTTGTGCTGAGTTGCCCAAAGTGTGCAAACACTTTCACATTCCCTTTCAATCTGGGGATAATGAACTTTTGAAAGCGATGTCGCGGGGTTATACTCATGAAAAATATCGCGGCATCATCGATACTATTCGGCGGTATATGCCAGATGCTTCTATTAGTGCCGATGCGATTGTCGGTTTTCCTGGGGAGACAGAAGCACAGTTTGAAAATACCCTGAAACTGGTAGAAGATATTGGCTTTGATATGTTGAACACAGCAGCATATTCACCCCGTCCAGGGACACCAGCCGCATTATGGGACAATCAACTGAGCGAAGAAATCAAAAGCGATCGCCTCCAACGGCTCAATCATTTGGGAAACTTGAAAGTAGCCGAGCGATCGCAACGTTACTTTGGGCGTATCGAAGAAGTTTTAGTAGAAGACCAAAACCCCAAAGATCAAACTCAGGTAATGGGACGTACTGATGGTAATCGTCTGACATTCTTTAGTGGCGACATCAAAGAATTGAAAGGGCAATTGGTGAAGGTAAAAATTACTGAAGTTCGCCCTTTTAGCTTGACAGGTGAACCAGTTGAAGTTGCAGCAATTTTCAGATAAATAAACCACTGGCAAGCTGACCTTAAATCTTTGAACCAACTGCCCTTGAGAGCCTTTTTTTGCTTCCCAAGCTATAATCACGCGAGTACGTAAATCTATTTTCGGACAAGTCTGTTGTAGCCGTGTTACCAATAACAACGGTAATAATCATATCTATTTTAAGTGTTAATGCTTGGATTGCATTAACACTTTATTTTTTTATAACATTCATGTTCTAAGTGTAAATCCTAGGTACAGGGATTACTATGATCAAAAGTTTACAAAAATCATTCCTTTCAATACTAAACATACCCGACATTTTTAGTCGGGTATGTTTGACTGGTATTTTTGCACGTGTTACTATCAGGCGACAGCAGACAGACAAACAGGGAAAGCTAGTTTATGACTCAGGCAATCAAAACCCAAACCCAAACTCAAAGCAGCACCGCCTACTTTCAAGCCTTAAAGTGTAAAGAATGTGGTGCGGAATATGAACTCAAAGCCAGTAATGTTTGTGAGTTATGTTTTGGCCCGTTAGAAGTCAAGTATGACTACAGCGCCCTACGTCTAACTGTTACTCGTGAAACAATTAAAGCCGGGCCCAATTCAATTTGGCGCTACCGTCCCTTTTTGCCTGTTGCAACTGACAATGTTATAGATGTGGGAACGGGTATGACTCCCTTGGTTCGTTCCCACCGTCTTGCCCGTCGCCTGGGTCTAAATAAGCTTTATATAAAAAATGATGCCGTTAATATGCCCACCCTTAGCTTTAAGGATCGGGTAGTTTCAGTTGCCCTCTCCAGAGCGCGAGAGTTGGGTTTCACTACTGTTTCTTGCGCTAGCACTGGTAACTTGGCTAATTCTACAGCTGCGATCGCAGCTCATGCCGGTTTAGACTGCTGTGTATTCATCCCCGCAGATTTAGAAGCCGGTAAAATTATAGGTAGTCTGATCTACAGTCCTACCTTAATGGCCGTCAAGGGTAATTACGATCAAGTGAATCGTCTTTGCTCAGAAGTTGCCAATACACATGGCTGGGGTTTTGTCAATATTAACCTGCGTCCTTATTATTCTGAAGGTTCTAAGACACTAGGTTTTGAAGTTGCAGAACAACTAGGCTGGGAACTACCGGATCATGTTGTTGCTCCCTTAGCATCTGGTTCACTATTCACCAAAATTTATAAAGGTTTCCAAGAATTTATCGAAGTTGGTTTGGTAGAAAACAAGAGCGTTCGTTTTAGCGGCGCTCAAGCTGAAGGTTGTTCACCCATCGCCCAAGCCTTTAAAGAAGGACGCGACTTTATTAAACCAGTTAAACCGAATACAATTGCTAAATCGCTAGCGATCGGTAACCCAGCAGACGGCATTTATGCTGTAGAGCTAGCTCAGAAGACTGGTGGTAATATTGAATCAGTCAATGATGCAGAAATTATTGATGCCATCAAGCTGCTGGCAGAAACCGAAGGCATCTTCACAGAAACGGCTGGTGGTACTACCGTGGCCGTGCTGAAAAAACTGGTAGAAGCTGGCAAAATTGATCCAGATGAAACTACCGTGATTTACATCACTGGCAATGGTCTGAAAACCCAAGAAGCAATTCAAGGCTACGTTGGCGAACCCTTGACTATTGATGCCAAACTCGATAGTTTTGAACGTGCGCTAGAGCGATCACGTACTCTGGATCGCTTGGAATGGCAACAAGTCCTCGTTTAGTTAGAAATTAGGAGTTATGAGTTATGAGTTTTTGATTCATAACTCCTAACTCTTAACTCTTAACTGTATTCCTAACTCTTCACTTTGTACTTCTATGGCTGTAACAGTTTTAGTTCCTACGACTCTTCAAAATTTGACTAATAATCAAGCTACTCTAGAATCCAACGGTAGCACCATTGCTGAATTATTGGACTCTTTAGAACAAAGCTTTCCTGGGATTAAATCCCGGTTGTGCGATGAGGAAGGCAAACTACGTCGGTTTGTAAATTTTTATGTCGATAGCGAAGATATTCGCTATTTAGATGGTATTAATACAGCCCTGAAAGATGGCGATGAAGTAAGTATTGTCCCCGCTGTTGCAGGTGGTTAACAAAGAAAGCACTAAATAAAGTAGAAGCCAACTACACAAAGGTTTGAGAAATTGCCTCGTTCCCAGTCTCCGGCTGGGAATGCCCATTAGTGGGCTGCCGCCGATTAGTGAGGGAAAATGTCAAGCAAGAGTGAGCGCAAAGATGGGTGTTGCTGCAAGCATTTCTTTAACATCATCTAGATTAACTTTTAGCACAGACACAGACTCTAATTGGTTGCTCACTTCCAACATACTGAACATTTCAACCTGAAATCCTTGCGCTTGAGCAAATTGTTTTACATGCTCAATAATATTCATGTGCAAAGCAAAATTAAAAACTAAAAGTACTCCTCAAAATGCCGATGGTAACTGAGTTACTATCTGGTGTGTGACCAGGCTCCAAGATATGAATTATTCCTGGTGTAAGGCTAATGTTATCTGTTAGCTGAAAACGATAAAATGCCTCAATTTGAGTAGTCGTCCCTGGTTGTCCACCTGCACGTCCTAAACCAGTATTGATAAAATCAGGAACATTATTCCCTACAGGTAAGTTGCTACTAGTGATTTTAGGAGGTTGACCGACATAAATCCCACCTAGATTTCCTTTAGCAAATAAATCAGGGAAATTCAGAAACACCATATAATTCGTTGTTTCTACATTTCCTGCTTGCCCAGGAATATAAGATTTAGTATAGCCACCCCACGCACCTGCACTAATGCGGGGAGAAATCTGCCAAGTTACAGTCGCACCCACGGCGTTAGTTTGCAGAGGTGCTGATTTTGCGGTGGTGGTATTGACTGTAGTTAAGCATTCATCGCCAACAAAGGTTAGTAAACAACCATCTGAAGAGTAATTATTAACGTAATACAAACTTAAATCTAGAGTATCGGTTGGTGTCAGCAGCAATTGTACACCTGTAGTGGTGGTTCCATCAAATAAACCGCTACCTTTACCAGGGTTTCCTGGTTGATAACTAGTATAAATTGCCTGTAAACTAGCGCGTTTAGCAAATTGCCAATCAATAGCTATACCGCCGTGACCATATCCCATATTTAAAATTGGGTTTCTTTGGGCAAAATAAGACAACGGCCCTGTTGCAGCACTTTCTACCCGATTGGGGCCTCGGAAAGCAGTTGGCATACTTACGCCTTCTGTTCCCACCATCACTGCTAGTTTATCTGTCACTAGCCAATGAAAATTGAGGTCACTTACAATCAAGTTATCTGTGGGAAATTCGTAGCCAAGTAAAACATCATTTCGAGAAACACTATTGGTAAATCTCGGCGCAGTAGTACCCTTACCATCTAAAAGACCCGTAAACAAGTAACTACGGGGAGTGATTTGGCTAGTTAAATACAGCTGCCCTAAGGATATAACATTAGTGTTTGTCCCCGCATCATCTGTATCTTTTTGTCCATCTCTAGGATTCACATCACCACGATTGCTAGTTCGTCCTTGAATGCCAACTATGAGTAATCCACTGAGTTTGGTTGTTGTTGAGAATTGATTGGCTTTGATTTCAGAGTTTCTGGCTTCTAAACTATCGACACGACTCCGCAAAGTTGCTAATTCAGGGGCAAATTCTGACTGCAATTTTTGTAATATTGCTAAATCTTCTCGGATGGCTAAATCGCTCGTGGCTGTAGTGATTAATTCGTTGACTCTATCTAAACAAGCATTCACCCCGGCGGCAAATTCATACCGACTTAAGGCCCGATTACCGCGATAATTGCTATCTGGATAGCCTGCTATACAGCCATAACGTTCTACCAAAGACTGTAAAGCTTGGAATGCCCAATCGTTAGGTTGTACATCCTTGAGTTGAGAAACCGATGTAATTTGCGCCATCGAATCTTCTGGGGAGAGGGGAGAAGAATTTAAATCTATACTCTCCTGCGCCTGAGTAGTTACTGTGTCTGTGTACTCTTGTGCTAGTGCTTTTTGTGCAACTCCATTTACTCCCACAATTAGTAACCATGCGAGCATCCAGGTTTTGCTATGACTGCGGCTAATAAGTCTACCTTTCAATTTTTTACACTCTGCTCACATACTTAAGTGAAGAGTGTATTCGCCATTGTCTAAGCTTCACATGAGGAAATCTACGGATTTTGTCAAAAATTAGACTTAATCCTTCTGGGCAACTTCTGAAAGGATGAGTATAACAGTGTATTGGGTATTGGATATTGGAGACTTTTAAGAGGCAGAGGGAGCAGGGGAGGATGAAGGAGAAAAACCAATACCTAATGCTCAAATGCCCATTGCTCAACGCCCAAAAAGCTCCACTGGATTGATTGAAAACTAATATGGCAAATCGTTCACGCAAGCCGACACCAAAAGCCTCTAAACAAAATCAACCTCATGCAGGTATAAGGAAACGCGTAGTTAAAAAGCCCCAGAAAAAGCTAAAACGGGGAAGTTGGTTGTCGTCAACGCTAGCGATTGCAATTCTGTTAAGTAGTGCTAGTCTAATTATGGCTTTTGCCTGGATTAGTGTTCTCTTTATCTTCAATCCAGACCAGGTAAGCTGGCTAAATAAAATTTTACCTGCATGGGCACAAATCCCTCTTGGTAACCACGAACGCCCCCGAACCCTCAAACAAATTCAACTCGATTTGAGTAAAAAAAACCAAATAGTCGGGGAAGCTCTGCCTTTGTATCAGGATGCGAAAAACTTATTTTTACTACCAATCTTTCAAAAGCGTGCTAATTGTGAATCTGATTGTGAAAAACTTGTGGAACTCAGGGTTTACCAGCGTTCAGAAGAGTTAGAGTTTAAATCTCAGTCAGAAAATTACTATTATCTAGCGACTCAACTATCTGTAACTGGGCCAGAAGAATCCTTTGTGATTTCTTCCTCACTTGATGGGACATCAGAACCCCAAGATATTAGCATTCTCCTACCTTTAACTAAAGTGCAACGCTTTGACGGTGGAACACCATCACTAGGGGTTTGGTTTAATTTGCTGGGTAAACGCCAACAAGGAACTGGTGTTTACGGTCACGTTATATACTACAATCCAGAACGCACCAATTTACTACAAATGTTGTCTTGGACAAGTCCGAACGGACAATTACCCAAATGGCAGCAGGTAACTGGTGATGGTACAAAAGAGTTAGTTGTTGATAAAACTGTAGGTTTAGAACCGCACTTACAGGTTTACCAAGTCAAGCCTCTCAAATTATTCCTTAAACCAATTCAATTGGAGGCAATTACCCTCCAAACAGCAGCCCTCAATGATTCTGCATATCAAAACGCCCTATCAATTGCCCGTAGTGGATTGTGGACACCAGCCTTTGAATGGTTAAAATTCATCAAGAAACAGCGCAAAGGAATTTTGCCAGAGGCGGCGCAAGCGCAAATGGATTTGATTCGCTTGCATTCCCAACTTACTAAAACCCAAGCCCAGAAAAAATGGGCAAGTCCTAGTCAAGAAGTGCTAGCACATTTGATTGATGGTCGTTGGGGGAAAGCTTTACAGGTATTTGAAGCGTCGCCACATAATGCCCAAGAAATTGCTACTTTACTCAAAGCTGATGAAAAACGGTTGTGGAATCGCACGGTGGCGGCGTTGCGGGTGAACCCAAATAGATTAGAGGTGCAAGCTTGGTTCGCTTTGATTTTAGCAGTTCAACGGGGGGAAGGACATACTAGTTCCTGGTTGAAAGCGCAACCAAAAATTACAAAAGATGACCTTGCTTATATTCAAGGTCTATTAGCAAGACTCAATAATAAGGGTACATCGGGAATATCCTCTACTCACCCTAGTCAAATTGTCGGTACAGTTCAACCAATCACTCAAGTTACTAGCACCCAATGGCTGCAACCCAATTCTTCAGCAGACTTGAAACTCACAGATAACCAAGTTTGGTATCAGGTAGAGGTAAGTGCATTTCATGATGGAAAACGCTGGCTAAATTCCCCCTTTGAGAATTTGAACCAACCCAAAACTTCCCCCGCCAAATTTCTCTGGACAACTTTGGGAATCACTTCTAACCCTGAAATCCAGATTGTGGTCTGGTTACCAAATGGAGAACAACAAATTACTATAGCCGCTATCAAAGCGGTGCAACTACAGGGTAAAGTTTTGCGTCTATTAGCTGCTGGCCCAAAAATCCCAGAGAATCAAAACCATGTTCTTCAACCCAAACCTTTAGGCTTGACAAATGCAGCACTGGAATGGGTACAACCATCTCCTATCACTCTACAAAAACTGTATCGACAAAATACCCAAGGGGTTAAGGTAATGTTATCGAGTGTGTGGAAATCTTTACAGCAATCTGGTGAAGTTTCGGCTGGTGCTATTCCTAGCTTTGAGCAGATGCAAGAAAAATTGGGTGATTGGCCCGTTCAAGTGATTGATTTAACAAATAACGTTCAACCAGAAATAATACTGACTATCTCAGCAGACGCAATAGCATCTTTGAATCAGTCTAAATCTGGAATTCAGAGCGAAAACACAGAGCAACACCGTGACCGGACTATAATTTTGTCTGATAGCAATGAAGTCATTTACACTGATTTTACAGGCAATGACTTACAAAGACTTGCTGCGATCGCCAAGCTTTCAGATGTGCAATCCTTAGCTTTATTAGTAGAAAATTCTCATAACTACAGTTTGAGGCGCTGGTCAGAGAAAAATCAGCGCTTTGAATAGCACGCCCCTTACTCAAATTTAAATTAAAGAAGCACTGGCGACGCCGAATAGCCCGTCGTAGACATCGCTATCTCCCAGAATGAATTATTCTTTTTGGTTAGTGTCGGCCAGACGTTGGTGCTTCAGATTCTCCAACTGCTGCAACAGAGAGTCTACCTCTGCTTGTAGATGCATAAACTTAGCTTGCTGATCGTCTTGATAATAAGACTTGGTTAACTTACTGACCCAGTTAGCCTGGGACTCGCGATCAGAAACACTAGAGAAACAAGTAGGCATCGCTAATTAAATCCAAAACTTAACTCACACCACTAGAAATATTATAATAATGTTCTTTTAAGCTTTATTAAATTATTGTATATTTTTCATCAATTACTCTAATGTATTTCAGATTCAATCATAAGAGACGGTGATCATAATAGCTGTGTTCCAAAGAAAAGGGACTTCCAACTAAAAAAACATTCCATCCCTGCGGGACAGTACGCGTAGCAAGATCCCCAAAGGGGCACGCATTTTGAGAGGACTATTAGCTTTAGAAAAATTCCGTGGCGGAATGGCAACGAAGTCCAAGATTTAAAAAATGTAATGTTAGGAATGGATAAGGGCAAGTCCTTGCCAAAGGCTACTGCCAAGGAGAGACAGCGCATTGCCTATTTAACTGGTATTCTAAATAAAAATGGCAAGTGAAACACCTGCACCACAAAAAATAATATTCTTAAGTAATATTCTTTTGAAATTAAGGGGCAGGGAACTGGCACAGAAAAATTCACTTTCTTCCTCTTCCCCATCCTGCGCTTCCATGTGCGACCCTTTCTAAAATATCCAATCCTTTACATCAAGAAATTTTAAATCCCGTGACTTTGAGCCTGCCTGTTGCTAAATCTCATCGCCAACCCTGGCCCGGACTGATAGAAGCCTATCGCGAATACTTGCCTGTCAGCGAACAAACACCGATTGTCACTTTGTTGGAGGGTAACACACCCCTAATACCAGCACCAGCGATCGCAGAACGCATTGGCAGACAAGTGCGGGTTTTTGTAAAATACGACGGTCTTAATCCCACCGGCAGCTTCAAAGACCGGGGGATGACTATGGCAATTTCCAAGGCCAAGGAAGCAGGGGCAAAAGCAGTAATTTGTGCCAGCACAGGCAACACCTCAGCCGCCGCCGCAGCTTATGCAAGGCGTGGGGGCATGAATGCCTTTGTACTGATTCCCGACGGTTATGTGGCGCTGGGCAAGTTAGCCCAAGCATTACTGTACGGTGCAGAAGTATTGGCAATTAAAGGGAATTTTGACCAAGCCCTAGAAATTGTCCGCGAGATGGCCGAAAGCTATCCAGTCACTTTGGTAAATTCGGTCAACCCTTACCGTCTAGAAGGGCAGAAAACAGCAGCCTTTGAAATCGTTGATGCACTGGGTGATGCACCAGATTGGCTGTGTATTCCCGTAGGCAATGCGGGAAATATAACAGCATATTGGATGGGCTTTTGTCAATACCATCAAGCCAGAAAGTGCGATCGCTTACCCCGGATGATGGGATTCCAAGCCGCAGGTGCAGCCCCCTTAGTACACGGTCAGCCAGTAGAAAATCCTGAAACATTAGCGACAGCAATTCGGATTGGCAACCCTGCTAGCTGGGAATTAGCGATCGCAGCGCAAACTGCAAGCCAGGGGAATTTCCACGCCGTTACCGATGCAGAAATTCTCGACGCTTATCGGCTTTTGGCAGCATCAGAAGGTATCTTCTGCGAACCTGCTAGCGCCGCTTCTGTAGCCGGATTGTTGCAGGTAAAAGACCAAATTCCTACAGGGGCGACAGTGGTTTGTGTCCTCACAGGCAATGGTCTAAAAGACCCAGATACAGCCATTAAACACAATCACAGTCTATTTAAACAAGGTATCGCAGCAAAACTGGGCGCAGTAGCCGAGGCAATGGGATTTTAAGCACTCTAGAACTAAAAGCGATCATAATATCTAATTGAAAAATTGCGTAGGCAAAACCCACCGGAGGTATCGCAGTCAGGATTTTTCAGTCTGACGAGTGTCGAAATAATCCCAAATTGCAAGATGATTGTCGATAGATGAATTTACACCAAGGCAAGCACAGCAAGGTGATTTCCAATCCAAAATCTAAAATCCAAAATGGTATAATTTTGGATAATTTTTAAGCAACTGGTTAATCATTTTGATTGATCTGCAAAGAAAAGGATACAAAGCAACTAAGTTTATAGAGACTATTAATTTTGAATTTTAAATTTTGAATTCGGAGCGAAGCGACATGACTCATTCTACTGATATTGCCACCTTAGCGCGGTGGATGGCAGCTGACTTTAGTAATCAAGAACAAGCTTTTGAAAATCCGCCTTTTTATGCCCACATTCGTGTGTGTATCCGTCCTTTACCGTTGGAATTGTTCTCAGGAGTAAGTTTGTTTCTCGAACAAGCTTATGATTTTATGCTCAATCAACCTTATCGGATGCGGGTAATGAAGTTGATTCCGGCAGAAAACCACATTGTTATTGAACACTACACGCTTAAAGAAGAACAAAAATTTTATGGCGCATCTCGTGAACCCGAACGTTTAAAAAGTTTATCCGTTGACCAATTGGAAAAAATGTCAGGTTGCAACATGGTTGTAGAGTGGACAGGTAATAGTTTTAAAGGCAGGGTTGAACCTGGAAAATGCTGCATTGTGGTTCGTGACGGCAAAAATACTTATTTGGATAACGAATTTGAAATTGACGCTAAAGAATTTTCCAGCCTTGATCGAGGAAGGGATTTAGACACTGATGAACATCTGTGGGGTTCTATCGCTGGTCCATTTCACTTTGTCAAATGGGGCACTTTTGCTGATGAAGTGAAGGTGTAATCAGAACTCTCTAGCGATCGCCTAAAGGCTACCAGAAACATCCAGTTAACCCACTATCTCTACCTCAGAATCCTATGCTATTATGGGTTAACTAGCGCCCTATAGCTACTGAATAGCTACTAAGAAGACCTTAGAGACATGAAAGTAGTTCAGGGAATATCGCTGTGGCGGCATAGCCAAGTGGTAAGGCAGAGGTCTGCAAAACCTCCACCCCCGGTTCAAATCCGGGTGCCGCCTTCAAACAAATATAAGCATTACAGGGCTTTGAAGCCCTTTTTTAGTGGTAGTTTGGGGAAACAACTGGGGTAAAACTGGGGTAGATATGTTTAGATTACTCGTTAACTGAGCTAGCTCATAGTAACCAATAGGAATAACCACTAAATTGAAGTCAATCAACATTCCAACTGGTTGAAAAAACTATGATTAGCCAACAAACAATAGATATCGTTAAATCTACAGCCCCTATCTTGAAAAAGAACGGTCAGCAAATTACAACTCGGATGTATGAAATTATGTTTCAAAACCATCCAGAAATCAGAGGACAATTTGATATGTCTGCTCAAGGAGATGGTTCTCAGCCTGCGAGGTTGGCTACAGCAGTTTATGCCTATGCCGCCCAAATTGATAATTTGCCTGCTTTAAAATCGATGGTAGAAAAGATTGCTCATCGTCATGTTCAGACCCATGTTACACCAGAGCAATATCCTATTGTCGGGGAAAGTTTACTGCAAGCGATGAAAGATGTTTTGGGAGAAGTTGCTACAGAAGAAGTGATGGCGGCTTGGGCTAAAGCTTATCAGGCATTGTCTCAGGTTTTCATTCACAGAGAACATGACATATATATAGATGAAGAGAGAAAACAAGTTGTGCATTCTTAACGACAAAACTATATTTTTGTTGCTTCCTGCAAATTAGCGATCGCTTTTTCTATCGTCTCTCCTTGGCTGGCGGTTCCCACCTCTGGACATTGAGCTACGTAAACATCCTCTTCCCAATGCAGAATTGCTACAAGAGACTTCCAAATAAAAAAATAATCAATCGCTTTGGTAAGCAGGGGGAGCGTCGTATTGGATGCAGGAATTGAGTAATTTAATTTTTGGATAGCTACGGTATACACACAAGTCTTCTAACATTTCCCCGCAGGCTTTTGATCCCCCCAATCCCTGTTAAAAAGTGGGGCAAAAACCTCTCAAAGTCCCCCAATTGATTGGGGGATTTAGCAGGATATAAACGCTGTAAGACAACCCTCAAATACTAGTGTGTACACTGTAGCCTTAAAGGAAGAGAGAAATAGAAGTCAAGTCAAACTATATTGCATAGAAACGAGAAGCGCTATAACCTGGGTTTTAGCACCCTTTTAACCAAACACGGATTATGAAAAAGCTGATCAACAAGCCGGAAGACTTTGTGCGGGAAAGTCTAGAAGGTATGGCGGCGGCTCATTCCGATTTAATTAAACTGAACTATGATCCCGCATTTGTCTATCGAGCCGATGCACCTATTCAGGGAAAGGTAGCAATTGTTTCAGGTGGTGGCAGTGGACATGAACCAATGCACGCTGGTTTCGTCGGCAAAGGAATGCTTGATGCAGCTTGTCCTGGTGAGGTTTTCACTTCACCTACTCCTGACCAAATGCTAGAAGCAGCAAAGCTTGTAGATGGAGGCTCTGGTATCCTTTACATCGTCAAGAATTACAGTGGCGATGTCATGAACTTTGAGATGGCAACGGAGTTAGCCCGTAGTGAGGGCATTCGATCGCTAAATATTTTGATTGATGACGATGTAGCAGTGAAAGATAGTCTCTATACCCAAGGACGGCGGGGTGTGGGAACAACAATACTGGCGGAAAAAATTTGTGGTGCTGCGGCTGAGGTAGGGTATGATTTGCCACAAATAGCAAATTTATGTCGCCGAGTAAATCTGAATGGGCGGAGTATGGGAATTGCTCTAACATCTTGTACAGTCCCCGCTAATGGAATGCCGACATTTGAATTGACCGATCGCGAAATTGAATTAGGTATCGGTATCCACGGTGAGCCAGGAATAGAACGCACAGCCCTAAAATCAGTAGATGAGATCACCGAAATTTTGACGCGAACGCTCATTGACGATGCAGCATACAGCCGCACACTGCGCGAGTGGGATGAAGACAAAGGAGAATGGGTAGATGTAGAACTCACAAATCTACCATTTGCCAAAGGCGATCGCTTATTAGCTTTCGTCAATAGTATGGGCGGAACTCCGGTTTCCGAACTGTATATTGTTTACCGCAAACTCGCCCAAATCTGCGAACAGCAAGGATTGCAAATTGTGCGAAACTTGATAGGCCCTTACATTACATCTCTAGAAATGCAAGGTTGCTCCATTACCCTGCTGAAATTAGATGACGAGATGATCCGCCTATGGGATGCACCAGTAAAAACACCAAGTTGCCGCTGGGGAATTTAACTAATTACGAATTATGTTGAGTCAGTCGCAGATATTACAATGGTTGCAGGCTTATGCAACCGAGATAGAGCAGAATAAAGCATATTTGACAGAATTAGATGCTGCGATCGGAGATGCGGATCATGGGATCAATATGGATCGCGGCTTCAAAAAGGTAAGTACTCAGTTACCAACTCTTACAGACAAGGATATCAGCAACATTCTCAAAGCTGTGAGTATGACCTTGATTTCTTCCATTGGCGGTGCTAGTGGCCCTCTTTATGGCACTTGGTTTTTATGAGCCAGTACAGCAGTAGCAAATAAGCAAGAATTAACAGAACAAGATGTGTTAGGGCTACTCCAAGCAGGCTTAGACGGCGTGCTGCAACGTGGCAAAGCGCAACTAGGAGACAAAACAATGGTGGATGTGCTATCTCCGGCTGTAGCCGCTTTTGGGCAGGCTATAGGAGAAAGTAAGGGAACGCTAGAAGCTATGCAACAGGCTGTAGCAGCAGCCCAAAGAGGGTTGCAGGAAACTATATCGATGCATGCCAAAAAGGGACGGGCTAGCTACCTGGGGGAACGGAATATCGGACATCCAGACCCAGGAGGGACTTCTGCTTATTTGATGTTGAAGAGTTTGTTATGGGTGTTAGAAAGTGCTGGGAAATAACGCTGGCTATATCAAAGGGATAAATGGCTCAATACAAACGTTTCCACAAGCTAGTCTGAGTATTTATTTTAGGCGATTACGGCTATCTTTATGAAGGCTCTCCAAGATAACCAGACGACCTTATACATTTCAATAAAACCAACAAACTAAATGTATCCTTAATGCTCGGCTTTATCTTTATCTATATTTTTTTATCTAATTATCTGATTCATAACAGATGTACTCTGGATTCGCCATTTACCTCGTTCTCGAATCAAATCATACCGAACTCGCAAATTATCGTTAGAAGAGTTTTTAAACTGACCATTTTCATAGAACTGTGCTACTTCCTTAACCGTAGCTTCCACTGCGGCACGATCTGCAAATAAATCAATCTTCTCAACAGATTCTATCTTCAAGCTATGGTCATATTTGCCGTAGCGATTGTCTGACCGATACTGTTGAGCAATCAGCCGCCATTGAGATAAAGCGGAACCAGTTAAAATCTGATCTAAATTATTAATCTCATGATTGGGTCCTAAAGCTGCGGCTTTGGTCGAGAACCAAGTCCGAATAACTTCCTCTGCCGTTGCATTTGTTAAAGGGCCATCTAATGCTCCTAGTTTACTATTTGGAGTAGGAATAGGTATTGGTGGTTGATTTATCTGTACAGACAACTCTGAACCACGCACAGAGGATGTAGGGAAAAACAGATTTTTTAACCATCCAAAAGTTGTTGTGGCTACCACCCAGAGAACTAATAGACTCACCAAAGAAATAAACACTCTCCATACCAGCCGTGTTTTCCCTTCGATAGTGTTAGCAAAAGTTCGCCGCCGCCGGGGACGACGAGAATGAGGACGATTATCTGGGATACGCTCTCGGATAGTAGATTGAGTAGGTTTTCTTCGCCTACGCTTTTGGCTATGGCCAGGTGCAGCACTTTTAGCTGAACCATTCAAATGCTGATTAGTGCCTCTGGTCGTCATCCGTTCAGCGGCAGGAACCTCTGATTTTATACTTCCAGATGAACTCCACAGGGGTGATGATAAGTTTGAATATTCGGACGTTGGTGTTTCTGGCAAATCTAGATCAGGTGTTCTGCTGTGATTAAGTTGTGCTGAGGTCTTAGTTGAATTGTTGTGGAAATAGGGCTTATTTGTCTGTGGCTGGGGAAAATACTGGGGGTTAATAACAGCCCATTCATTAGTTGTTTCTGCATCAGTTGGCAGTGCTTCTAAATAAGCTTGTACCTGTTGATTAGCAAAGTAATCTTTTAAGAAAGCTTGCTGATTTGTCAAATCTCGAAAATGGGGAAATACTTCGTGTTGCAACCACTGTTCTGCATATAGACACAGCCCCGGTAACAAATCTGGAGAGTCTTGAGATTTTTCCCGAATAAAAGCTAAAGCTTCGTACTCCTGACTAAGTTCTAAAACACGAGTTGCTTCTTCAGTTTGCCCCAAGAGTAACGCACATAGCGACTGTTCTAAATGTACATCTTGACGTTTGCCCAGACGCACGAGCATTTGCCTTGCTTGACGAATTAAAGCCGGTTGCCGTTGAGCAAATCCCCGTGCTATCAAGGCATAAACAGCTAAGTAAGTGGCAACAGCAGAAGGACGTTTGCTTTGAGCTTCAAATAATTTATGCTGCTCTGCAACTGTTAAGTGGTTGCGTAACTGCTGGATAAATCGCAGAAAGTCATCTATATTTAAACCAGATTCATCATTGTTCGTGCCATCAATGCCACCACGATCTTCTAAAAGGTTTTGTAATAATTCCAAGCCTTGGCTTCGTTCAGCAGTCTTTTCTTGAGGTAGTGCCAGCAACTCCAAAATTCTATATGGACGCAACTTGTAAAGATCCGCCTGAATTTCCGCCTGTACACTAGAGAACAACCCTTCGCGTACTAGCAGTTCTTGACCAGTTTCTAGAGATATGGCGGCATTTTCATAATGACCTTGCTGCCACTGTTCACGACCTAATTCTAGACAAGCAAGGGCAACAGTGAGAACAACATCTGGATGTTCAGGACTTTCGGAAATTTCTTCGTCTGCTAAACTATGACCTTTTCTTGCACTTGTAGCACCATTTTTATTTACTAAGTACGGACGACCTAGTTTCAGTACAAGTTCGTATTCCCCCAACTCTTGCAAAATTAATAAAGCGCCAACTAATTCGTCTTGGTTAATTTCAATACCAAGACTTTGGGTGTCAATACCCCTTTTGGTGCTTTCTGGACGATTTTCCAGTGCTACTGCGGGAGCAGCAAGGTTATCAGGGTCATAGGCGTGGGCAAGATACAGATGATCGTAGGTACTGCGTTGTTTTGGATCTGATAAAACCACGTAAGCTTCTTCTATGAGTTGTTTACGAGAAGAAATTGCTGCATGAGAATACTCACGTCGTGGCAACTGTACAATGCGATCGCTGTATGCCTGTCGCAATTGTTCATCTGTTGCCGCCAACGGTAGTCCTAAAATTCGGTAGTAATCTAGCGGAATTCGCACAGCCTACTTCCCCTGCACCGTGATCAACATAATTCACCTAGAGCTTTCCAGGCCTGTAAAACCGTGCCATAAAAATGCCGTATAGAATTTACTCTACAAGTGTATATTGCAACAACTTGTTTTGTACCTTCCCGAAATTTTGAGTCACATTCTAGTACTAATTTTTTGTTTTCGCCTAGAAAACCTCAATTTTCTGTCTTAATTCTTAGTATTTTTGTTTAACACAACTATTATCAGCCTTCGATAGCACAAACCACAACTACCGCTTTTAATCACGGCATAATTGTTGTGGTTGCAAGAATCTATTGATGATTGATTTTTTAGGGACTTTCCCACTAGGAGGTTAGTAAGATACTACTTTTGGGGGTTGACCCTGATAACTAGAGAAGAAAATAATATCACAATTTACCTTTAATTACAATTATCTATTTGGGTGTAGAGAGTTTTGCCTCTTTTTTTTAAATTGTTAATGGATATGCAGAAAGCAGTCTATCTTGATTGCTAGTCTATGAAGGGGAATATTTAGGAGCGCTGAGTGGTGAGTGCTAATTGCTGAGTAAGAAGTAATGAGGAAGAAGTAGTAATTACTCACTACTTAGAACTGATTTGATGCCTAAGCCTAGTCATATTAGTTTTTACTCAGTACTCATGACAGGCTAAACGCCTCGCTACCGCTAACGGCGCTTAAAACTGTTTCGGTGAGAGAGAAAAACTTAAAGCGACAGATATCGTCGTTAGAGTCAAATTTTCACAGGGCAGTGACTGAAAACTTAAAAATCAAACATTAAAAATTCAGCTATTCCCTAAGGGCCTTTTTTGGTGCATAAATAAAGTTTGATTGTTGAGTCTTGCAAACGCTAGCCTGTTAAAAGCTGAGGTGTTATCAGATCAACTTATTTAACACGCCATCGCTGGTATGCCATTGCAGTAAATCCAAGCGGTGTTGTACGAAGAAAATCAAACTGCCTACGGAAGGTGGGCGGCTGCGCGGGTTCTTCCTTAAGGAGATAAAGGTCGCAAGACCAGAAACGCTGCGTAAGACTCAGACCGGATTTAGTTTCGGGTATTCAGCAATGAATACACAAGGGCAGAGCAGCGGCGAATGAGACGCGAAACCTACACTGTATACAAAGTATCAGTGTAGGTACTTCACGACCGTAACTTTAAGTTTTACAACAGGAATACTCAAAAATAATGGTTCAAGAGCGTACTTTACCCACATTTAATCCTGCTACTACGCACATCACTAAAGAAGAAGGGTTACGGTTGTATGAGGATATGGTGTTAGGGCGCTTGTTTGAAGACAAGTGCGCTGAAATGTACTACAGAGGTAAAATGTTTGGTTTTGTCCATTTGTACAACGGTCAAGAAGCCGTTTGCAGTGGTGTTGTGCAGTCAATGCGACCGGGTGAAGATTACGTTTGTAGTACTTACCGCGACCACGTTCATGCTCTGAGTGCGGGAGTACCAGCAAGAGAGGTAATGGCAGAATTATTTGGTAAAGCCACAGGTTGCAGCAAAGGGCGCGGTGGTTCCATGCATATGTTTTCTGCGGAACATCGCTTGCTAGGTGGCTACGCTTTTGTGGCTGAGGGAATTCCTGTAGCAGCTGGGGCGGCTTTTCAAAGCAAATACCGCCGCGAAGTGCTGGGAGATAAAAATGCTGACCAAGTGACAGCTTGCTTTTTTGGCGACGGTGCAGCTAATAATGGTCAGTTTTTCGAGACGCTAAATATGGCAGCTTTATGGAAACTGCCAATTCTTTTTGTAGTCGAAAATAATAAGTGGGCCATTGGGATGTCTCACGAACGAGCCACTTCCCAGCCAGAGATTTACAAAAAAGCCAGTGCGTTTAACATGGTGGGCGTCGAAGTAGATGGCATGGATGTACTAGCAGTCCGAGCCGTGGCCCAAGAAGCTGTAGCTCGTGCCCGCGCAGGTGAAGGCCCAACATTAATTGAGGCGCTTACCTACCGCTTCCGGGGTCACTCCTTGGCAGACCCAGATGAAATGCGAAGCAAAGCGGAGAAAGAATTTTGGTTCGCCCGTGACCCAATTAAAAAGTTGGCAGCTTATTTGCTGGAGCAAAAACTGGCGGATGAGGGAGAAATCAAAGCCATTGATCGTAAAATTCAGTATGTAATCGACGAAGCGGTTAAATTCGCCGAAAGCAGCCCAGAACCAGACCCGAGCGAGTTATATCGTTTCGTGTTTGCAGAAGACGAGTAAAAGTTAGGAGTCAGGAGTGAGGAGTTAAAAATTCATAACTCCTAACTCCTAACTATCCCTATACCCAGGACTAAAATTTGTGTTTAGCATTGCAGTTCAACAGCAACAGTACAAGACCTACATTCTTTCTGATGAAGGCGCTGGTTCTCAATTAGAAGTCGTACCAGAACGTGGTGGGATCATCACCCGTTGGCGCATTCAAGGCCAAGAAATTTTTTACCTGGACACTGAACGCTTTACTCATCCTGATTTGAGTGTTAGAGGTGGGAATCCAATTTTGTTTCCTATTTGTGGCAATCTACCAGATAATACTTACACTCACAACGAGCAAAAATATACTCTCAAACAACACGGTTTTGCTCGTGAATTGCCTTGGAAAGCAACAGAACAAGAAACTGGAGATAAAGCTAGTCTCACTGTCGTTCTTGATAGCAATGAGCAAACTAAGGCAGTTTATCCTTTTGATTTTCAACTGGCTTTCACCTACGAACTTCAAGGTAATACCTTAGAAGTCCGCCAGCAGTATAAAAACTTGTCATCCACACCAATGCCTTTTTCGGCTGGTTTCCATCCCTACTTTCTGTGTGGTGATAAAACTCAGCTAGAGCTTGAAATTCCCTCTAAGCAGTATCAAGATAATCAAACTAAGGAAATTCACTCTTTTGATGGCAATTTTGACTTTAGCCGTGATGAAATTGATTTTGCCTTTGGACAGCTAACGAGTAAATCGGCCACTGCCATAGATGGCAGCCGGAAGTTAAAACTCACCTTGGATTATGATGATTTCTCTACCTACCTGGTATTTTGGACAGTCAAAGGCAAAGAATTCTACTGTCTAGAACCGTGGAGTGCCACCCGTAACTCTCTTAATACTGGTGATAACCTGACTGTGTTACCACCAGGAGCTAGCCATACAGCATCTATAAGGTTGACTGCTAATTTTTTCTAAACCCCTTTACAAATCTACAGATGTATATGCTATGATTGCAAAGTTGCGAAATGCAGCGAAAGGGTCGCTAACTCAACGGTAGAGTACTCGGCTTTTAACCGATTAGTTCCGGGTTCGAATCCCGGGCGACCCATAAAATTAACATCATAATTATTAGATTGAAAGAAAGCGATCGCAGCATCCAAGAAATTTCTGCAATTCGGTAGGATAGGCATAGACTAATTCCAAACACCATTGTCATGGTAAAAACACTTCCACAGCATTGGACAATTCCCCTTCTGGAAAATGGCGACAAACTCAGCCTTTATGAATTTGAGCGTCGCTACAACGCCATGCCTAACTTGAAAAAAGCCGAATTGATTGAGGGAATTGTCTACATCATGCCTGCTGCTTTACGTTTTAGAAGTCACGGTCAACCGCACGGTTGGATTGTTGGTTGGTTATTTACTTACGAAGCCGCTACACCTGGTGTAGCGTCAGCAGTAGAACCCACTGTGCGCTTAGACTTAGATAACGAACCCCAACCAGATGCTGTACTTCTGATCAACCCAGAAGCGGGTGGTCAAGCAAGGCTGAGTGAAGATGATTATATTGAAGGCGCACCAGAGTTAATTGTCGAAATTGCTGCCAGTAGTGTCGCTATTGACCTCCATGCTAAAAAACAAGCCTATCGTCGCAATGGAGTCAAAGAATATATCGTCTGGCAAGTACTCGATCATAAATTGACCTGGTTCTATTTGGAACAGGGTGAGTATATAGAGTTGGCTACTGATAGTAACGGTATTCTGCGAAGTCAAATTTTTCCAGGGTTGTGGTTAGGGGTTGCAGAGTTATTAGCAGGGAATATGCAGTCCGTATTGACTGTTTTGCAAACAGGCTTGCAATCTCCTGAACACGCAGCATTTGTTGAGAGATTAGCGCCTTTTGCCTGATGCGATCGCTTGTAAATTTGCCAAAATAGTTAGGAGTGCGATCGCTTTGAGATGACCATTTGGGATACTGGGCTACCAGAGCTACTAACTGTAGGGTAACTAAATCTACAGCAATACAGAGCAACTATGGTTCATAGTACAGGAGTATAGAACATAGTTATAGTAACGATGGCGTAAACTTTTTCAACATAGATACACGACACTAGTTATAATTTCCTATAAGTTGAAAAAACTCTTAAGATTTAGCGTAATAAATACGCTTTTCTCAGACCGACTAGCTGACAACCACATTAGGAGGACTATCTATGGCGCTTGTACCACTGCGGCTGCTGTTGGATCACGCAGCTGAAAACGGTTACGGCATCCCAGCTTTCAACGTTAACAATTTGGAGCAGATTCAGGCAATCCTGAAGGCTGCTGTCGAGACAGATAGCCCCGTAATTTTGCAAGCTTCACGCGGCGCTCGTAATTATGCAGGAGAAAACTTTCTACGCCACCTGATTTTGGCAGCCGTAGAAACCTATCCTCACATTCCCATTGTCATGCACCAAGATCATGGTAATGCGCCTGCTACCTGCTACTCAGCAATTAAGAACAACTTCACCAGCGTGATGATGGATGGTTCTTTAGAAGCTGATGCTAAGACCCCCGCTAGCTTCGAGTACAACGTTAATGTTACCCGCGAAGTTGTAAATGTAGCTCATGCTTTGGGTGTCAGCGTTGAAGGTGAACTCGGTTGTTTAGGTTCTCTAGAAACTGGTGCTGGTGAAGCTGAAGATGGTCACGGCTTTGAAGGTACACTCGACCACTCTCAACTGTTAACTGACCCCGATGAGGCTGTTGACTTCGTAGAAGCAACCCAAGTAGATGCTTTGGCAGTTGCTATTGGCACAAGCCACGGTGCTTACAAGTTTACCCGTAAGCCGACTGGGGAAATTTTGGCAATCAGCCGCATTGAAGAAATTCACCGCCGTCTGCCTAACACCCACTTGGTAATGCACGGTTCTTCTTCTGTACCTGAAGATTTGCTTGCACTGATTAACCAGTATGGTGGTGCAATTCCTGAAACCTACGGTGTACCTGTAGAAGAAATCCAAAAAGGTATTAAGAGTGGTGTACGTAAAGTAAACATCGACACCGACAACCGTTTGGCTATCACTGCTGCTGTACGTGAAGCTTTGGCTAAAAAACCAGAGGAGTTTGACCCCCGTCACTTCCTTAAGCCTTCTATCACATATATGCAGAAGGTTTGTGCTGAACGCTATCAGCAATTTGGCACAGCTGGTAACGCAAGCAAGATTAAGCAAATTTCTTTGGAAGATTTTGCTGCTAAGTATGCTAAAGGTGAACTCAACGTTGTTACCAAATCAGCTGCTAAAGTTTAATTTTGACAACAAATAAATAGGAGCATAGTCCTGCTATCCTCCTAAAAAACTGATGATTTTAATGTTGTCAGAAACCGGGTGTTTACCCGGTTTTTTGTTGTATTCATAAGGGCTGGGCTGGGCATGGGGTATTGGGCATTGGGCATTCTGTCGATAATCAATAGTTCTTCTTCCCCTGCCTCCCCTGCTTTCCAGTCTTTAGAACACCCGATGCTGTAAAGAGGGCATTTGACGGCGGACTTGTTCTAATCTAGTGGGCTTGATTTCTGCGATCGCAATTCCCGGTTTTTCCCCAGCATCGGCTAAAATTACGCCCCAAGGGTCGATAATAACGGCGTGACCGTGGGTTAAACGGCGGGCGTAGTTATTGCCTGTTTGGGCAGGAGCAATGACGTAGGCGGTATTTTCGATGGCTCTGGCTTGTAGTAGTACTTGCCAGTGGTCTTTGCCAGTAAAGGCAGTAAAGGCGGCGGGAATAAAGATAACATCAGCTCCCTTATCTGCTAGATGACGGTACAGTTCAGGGAAGCGGACATCATAACAAATGGAAAGCCCTAAATTACCAAGTTTTTCGGAAAAATGGACGGGTGGTAGTTCTGTACCAGCCACAACCGTGCTGGATTCCCGATAGGTGTTGCCGTCGGGGACATCAACATCAAATAGGTGTACTTTGTAGTAGCGGGAAAGTTCTTGACCGTTTGGGTCAATGAGTAGAGTGGTGTTATAAACTTTGCCTGTATTGTCTACGGGAACTGGAAAGCTGCCGCCCAAGATCGTAATTTGAAAGCGTTGAGCCATTTTTTTCAGAAATTTTTCGCTTTCAAGAGCGATCGCATCACCTTGCGCGAGCTTGTCTTTTTCTTCTCCCATATAGGAAAAGTTTTCTGGCAAACCTACCAATTCAGCACCTTGACGCACGGCAAGCTCTATTAATTCTTCTGCCTGTGCCAAATTTTTCTGTAGATCAGGCACACTGGTCAATTGAATAGCGGCGGCTAAATAAGGCTTCATAGATTCAACAACGAACAGTTGATTGATGGAAAAGAGATTATCAAAATATATCGCTACTTCAATATCTGTGGAACTTAATTAGAAATGCGTAACTCCTAGATTTTCTTCAACAGACTTGTTTTATTACTGATCTTAATCTTCCTCTGGGTTCTAGTAAACTGAGCAGGATAAAGATTAGGTTGTGATCAAACCTTGATAAAAACTGTCTACCGTGGATACTTCTATTCTCATTCAAACATTTATCGCTGTGTTTGTCTTGGCGGATGCCGTGGGCAATATACCGATTGTTTTAGTTTTGACTAAGGGCATGATGCCAGAGCAAAGAAACCAAGTTATAGATAAAGCAATTATCGTTGCGATCGCAGTTCTTTTGCTATTTGCCTTTGCTGGGCAAATAATTTTAAATTATTTAGAAATCAGTATCGGCTCTTTGCGAATAGCAGGAGGTCTATTGTTGCTGTTAATTGCTTTGCAAATGCTGCGGGGAGAATTAGATCAGCCGATTATTGAGGAAGGACGCGATGTCGCAATTACTCCACTAGCTTTACCATTGCTAGCGGGACCAGGGACTTTGACGACGGTGATGTTGCTGATGTCGAAATCACAGAGTCCACATCTTGCTGTGGTGGTAGGTATATTAGGGGCGATGTTTATTACTTGGTTGATTTTGCGTTTAGCAAATCTGATTGACCAGTGGATTGGTGCAGAAGGTGGAGTGATTGTAACTCAACTTTTGGGCTTTCTATTGGCGGCGCTAGCGGTGGAAATTGGTAGTACGGGAATTAAGGAGTTGTTTTTGAGCTAGAAAACTCCTAAAAATATTCGGAAGCTGAAACTATATACAAATGTAAACAAGTTTGATAGACGGCAAAATTTGCGCCTCTCAAACTTGTTTATAAAAATTAACCTAAAGTTAGAACAAGATGGATAGCTCAACAGGATTTTATTGCCAATTGAGCCTCAAAGATACTTTTCGAGAGTGGAAGCTAATGTAGTTTTAGGCACAGCGCCTACCACCATATCAACTTTTTGTCCACCCTTAAAAATCATTAATGTGGGAATACTGCGGATGCCGTACTGACTAGCAACTTGAGGATTTTCATCCGTGTTGACTTTGACGACCTTGATTTGACCTTTGTACTGTTCGGAGATTTCATCGACAACAGGAGCTACCATACGGCATGGTCCGCACCAGGGTGCCCAAAAGTCAACTAAAACGGGTACATCGCTGTCGAGTACTTCTTGCTTAAAACTAGAATCGGTAACTTGTGCGGCTGTTGACATGCCTAAAACCTTCGCCAATAATATCTGAACTTGGTGAAAATTCTACCATAGCAATAAACCTCAGCTTGGGAGTCCAAGGATGTACATTTGCAAAGAAGCTCTAAAATTTATTTACAAACATAAGGAACCGCCCGAACAGTAGTCCGGGCGGAGTGTGGTGTGAGGAGTGAACGGAAACATTTGTCTCCGCTATCTCTATTGTAGGCGACATATCGGATTTTTCCAGCAATTGTTTAGGGGGCTGGAAAAATTTATTGAAGAATTGGGGAGTGGGGAGTGGGGGAAGCAGGGGGCAGGGGGCAGGGAGCAGAGGGGAAAGAGAAAGAGGTAATTTTTTATTCTCCCCTTGTCGCCAGCAAGAACTGCTTCTTCATCTCCCTGCTCCCTTATTTTCCCATACCTAATTGTTGGGCTTTTTGGTAAACTTTACCCTCGGTTAATAGAGAAGGCGCAATCACAACTTCTACTTGCTGCATTTCTTTAATATTTTTGGCTCCTAAAGTGCCCATACTGGTCTTTAAGGCTCCTAAAAGATTGTGAGTGCCATCATCTAGCCCTGCTGGCCCAACGAGTATTTGCTCTAGGCTACCGGTGGTGGCAACGCGAATGCGGGTGCCACGAGGCAAGACAGGGCTGGGAGTCGCCATACCCCAATGATAACCTCGTCCTGGGGCTTCTGCGGCCCTAGCAAAGGGGGAACCAATCATGACACCATCAGCACCACAGGCGATGCATTTACAAATGTCGCCACCGGTGATTAAACCGCCATCAGCTATGACGGGGATATAGTTACCAGTTTCCTTGTAGTAATCATCTCGTGCAGCAGCACAATCTGCGATCGCAGTTGCCTGTGGTATACCGACACCCAACACACCACGGGAGGTACAAGCGGCACCAGGCCCAATTCCCACCAGTACCCCAGCCGCCCCAGCTTTCAACAAATTCAACGTAACTTCGTAAGTCACGCAATTACCCAGCACCACAGGGATAGGCATGGAACGGCAAAATTCTGCTAAATCAAGTGGTACTATAGACTCTGGCGACAGATGTGCAGTAGAAACTACCGTAGCCTGTACAAAAAATAAATCTGCCCCAGCTTTTGCCACCGCCTCGCCGTATTTACTTGCACCGGCTGGAGTCGCACTTACCGCCGCGATGCCACCTTGTTCTTTAATTTCCTGAATACGTTTTTCAATTAATTCCGGCTTTATTGGTTCGGCATAGAGTTCTTGCATCAGGGCAACAAATTCATCTTTCCCCACAGAGGCTATCCGATCTAATATTGGCTCTGGGTCAGCATAGCGAGTGTGAATACCTTCTAAATTGAGGACACCTAATGCTCCTAACTGTGACAAACGTACAGCCATACGAACATCTACTACGCCATCCATCGCACTGGCAATTATCGGGATTTCTCGCTCAATATTGCCAATACGCCATCTAGTATCTGCCAAACTGGGGTCTAGTGTTCTGTTACCGGGGACTAAAGCAATTTCATCTATTCCGTAAGCTCTGCGAGCTGTTTTTCCCCGCCCAAGTTGAATTTCCACGCTTTAATTTTTCTCAAATCTATTTAAGCTAGGGTATCAAATTGTGAGAGAAGTTGGGGCGTTTTTTTCCCTGAACTACACAGATAGATTCGAGTTACCCAAGTCGCAGCTCGAAACTTTGATGGACGCAAAGTATTTACCAAGCAACCAAATGAGTAAAAATTATTAATTGGTTCTTATATTGTGTTGTTTGAAGGTTGGTGTTGCGCTAGTTTTTGGATAATTGTATTTTCATGTGTTTTTTATTACTTAGTTAATATCATTATTATTGGCATTAATTGTTTAATTTGCCTATATTGAGTTAGATCAAAATCATGCAAATTCGCACTGATAATTTACCGTTTATTTTTAGCTGCATCTACACCAGTGTAACCAGTTGCTATCCAAATTATTGCTCTAGCTCCATCTCTGATAGATTTTTCGATAGATTCAGAGGGTTTTTCTGAAGGAACGGGCACTGGTTTTAAATAAATGCCTCGACTACCCAAAATAATTTCGCCGATGACACAAGCCCGACGCATATGGAAATCTGAAGTAATCAAATAAACGCTCTTGATGCCACGAGCTTGCAAATCATCTACCAACGTAGTAAAATTAGTAACTGTATCTACGGCCTCATAGTCCAAGTGTAAACGTTTGGGATCAACACCAGCTTTGGTAAACACTCGTTGGGTGAATGTAGGTGGACTACCCCCAGTAATCCAAATTGGTATGTTTGGATGCTGGCGGGCAAATTTGGCCGTAAACTTCTCTCGCTCTAAACGTCTCGTTGAACCACCCAACACTACAACTGCTTGCGGCTGTACAAATTGGTTTTGTACTTCTTTGTATCCCCACCACGTAATTAGCGGTAAGACAAAAGCTATAAAACGAAAAGATTTACCCGTAAAGAATAGCTTATTCAAGGCTCAATATTTTGTTTACTGATTACAAAATTTCCTCTGGCTAGAAGAAAAACAACAATTGATAGATAGTAGAGTAGCAAACCCCTCAAAAATGTGCCCAAATATAAATTCGGGTAATTTTTGTGTTGCAGCGCGATGAAGCGTGCTTAAAGTTTTTCCTCTAATTGATGGATTATCCTAACCTGTATCGGACAATCCATCAAAGGGTTCTAGCACCTTGTCGAAGAACCTGTCTCTAAATCTCTCTTTTTTAAGGCTACGACCTACATACAAGTTATCCGATTACCCGAAAGTCCCCCAAAACCTCACTCTATCCTATCGGACATCCCTATCCTTGGTAAGGAGAAGGACAGGTTTTACGTAGTAAAAATCACGGTGAAGTGTCTAAGTAGCTCTGAGAGGATGTTTGAAAAGTCCTCATCTTAGTAGCAAAACGTTTTAGATCCCCCTAAATCCCCCTTAAAAAGGGGGACTCTGATTCCGGTTCCCCCCTTTTTAAGGGGGGTTAGGGGGGATCAATAAGTGCCTAAAATCACAGCCAACCACTTTTCAAACAACCTCTGAGACTTAACCATAAATTGCGTTTAGAAAGACTTGTGTGTATACCTTAGCCTAAAAGGAGATATACTTTGAAATTTCCCCTTCCCGCGTCGAGAAAGGTGTTAGGGGGTTAGGTTTTTACAGATGACCTTGAATTGTCAGATTTAGTAGAGAGGCAAAATTGGACTTTATCCAGCTTTGCTAACGCGTCTCTACACGCTGTACTAAATATAATTTGTATTTATCCTATTCACTAGTTGCTGCTTCTAGCCAAACTTCTACATCATCCGCTAGCAACTTCTGTGCAGCATCCAGCATTGATGTTGCTATGTCTTTGAGGTCTTCGCGGTTATTTAAGTACGTTTTCAAGGCTTCCATTGGGTCGATGCTACTACTTGCACTCAATTCAGGAATCCGGGGTCGAGCCAACTGACTCACTAATTCTGCTTGAATAGTGTAGGTATGAGCAGGACTTAAAGCAGTATGTAGAGAGGAACTGTCAATTAAATCCATCTGTTCGGAGCGGAGTTTGTAAATTAGCCGCACTACAGCATCTTGAATATCATACTTAGCGATCGCTTTCATTA
This sequence comes from Nostoc sp. FACHB-888, assembly GCF_014696655.1. Classification (NCBI taxonomy): domain Bacteria; kingdom Bacillati; phylum Cyanobacteriota; class Cyanophyceae; order Nostocales; family Nostocaceae; genus Nostoc; species Nostoc sp. FACHB-888. The sequence goes on from NZ_JACJQM010000043.1 coordinate 52,985, forward strand.
AAACCGCTTGCGGCTCATCTGCTTTCGAGACATCCACCTCAATGGTGCGGAAAGTCCGAACTGTTAAGGGGCAAAATTCCCATTCAGCCTTCCCTCGCTCCAGTTCTATCATCACATAACCTTTGTCTTCTTTCTCTTCGCTAAAATCTACCCGCTCAATACTGCCTGGATAAATCACAGGCGGGTTGTTGGATTTATTCAAATTCTGGTGGCGGTGGACGTGTCCCAACGCTACATAATCAAAACAAGGTCGCGTCAGCAAAGATAGGGGTAGAGTAAAGCCTTTACCTACTGCCAAAAAGCGTTCTGCCCCCAAGCTAGCATTGTCAGCCATCAAGTGAGCCAAAAGGACAGTAGGCACATCTGGGTCAAGACGGCGAATTTCCCCTTCTAGAACAACTCGCAGGCGTTCTGTTAACAGTTGGTTGACTTCTGCCAAAGATGAACCTTCAGTCTCTTGACGAGTCATCAGAGTCGAACGCGTTAGCCAAGGCAGGGTAATTACTTGCACTGTGCCATTACGGGTTTCGATGCAGTGAGTAGTTACTGTGTCACCGACAACAAATCCTGGCACTCCTAAAGTGCGGTAAATATTTAAACTCGCTCCTCCCTGCCCTTGGGAGTGTTGGTCGTGGTTGCCTACCAACAGCACTGTTGGAATATTGGCATCCATGAGACGGCGAAATTGGCTGGCAAAAGCTTGCTGTACATAAGGCGGTGGTGTGGCATCTGGGAAAGCATCGCCACCAAATATCACCATGTCAACAGCATCTGTCAGCGCTCGGTCAATACATATAGATAAGGTATTGACAAAATCCTCCAATCGTGTATTTAATCCAGTTGTGGGATTAATTCGTCCGTGAGAGAAGCCGCTTCCCATGTGGATGTCAGAGAGATGGAGGATTTTAATCATATTTATCCTTAGTCATTAGTTATTTGTCTAACATATTAATGACTAATGACTAATACATAACAACTAAATATGAATTCCGCATTCTGTTTTATCACTTCCCCGCCAACGTCCGGCGCGTTCGTCTTCGCCTTCGCCTACTTTGGTGGTAATCGGTTCGTCGCCTATGCTGGGATAACCCTTGTCGTGTAAAGGGTTGTAAATTACTCCGTGTTCAGCCACGTAAACCCAACTATCTTGGCGTGTCCAGGTAGCTATGGGATTAACTTTCAACCGACCTTTACCGTCGAATTCAAATATGGGCATATTCGCACGGGTTACTGCTTGGTCACGGCGGCGGCCAGTAATCCAAGCGACGCTGTTGAGTTCGTCTAGACCCCGTAACAGTGGTTCAATTTTTGTAATGTGGTGGAATTGGGCAATATCCTTGTCCCAAAGTTTGTCGCCATACTTGGTTTCAAAGGCTTCGCGGGTGTCTACGTCTGGGGTTTTGAAAGTTTGCAAATCCAGCTTGTAGACTTCTTTGGCTTTGGCTACTAATTCTAAGCTTTCGGCAAAGTGGTGCAAGGTGTCGAGAAAGATTACAGGAACGGGATGCTTCAGTTCACTGTAAAGAATATGGGTAATTATCATGTCATCCACGTTAAAGGCGCTTGTTTGCACCAGTCCCGTTGGGATATTCTCTATAGACCATGCCAGTATTTCTTTGGGAGTGGCAGTTTCAAATTGCTGATTTAATTTTTCTAAGTCAAAAGCGATCGCTTGATTTCTAGATGCCGCAGATACTGTCATGATAATCTTCTGTTCAAATATTTTTACCTTGACTAAAATTTATTTTACTCCACAAAGGCCCATATTCCGCTCGGAGATAAGGTAATTATTCTGTTCGGAAATTACTACATTGTGGAACTGGAGAATGGATTGTGGGGAAATTAGTAATATGGTTCGGCAGGGGGAGCAGGAGAGGCAGGGGAGGCTTTTGAGGAAAGAGGGTTATTATTGAGTATTGAGTAATTTTTTTCTCAGGAACAGGTTCTATTCCCGAACTACCCCCTGTCTGCCTCAAGCAAGAAATTCCTTAACCAAACGGTATTGGGGAAACTAGGAGAATGGCGCATTCTCAGTAAAAATATTTAAGTATAAATTAAGTAATTACTAAGAAAGTTTGCGGTAATTTAAGTTTTACAATGCTTTTATAGATATTTATACTGATTTTGATATGGTTAAGGAACAATTAATAAAAAGGATTTTACTTAAATGAACACTTCAAAATCCCCCAATCGCTTAGGTGAATCTATAATTATGGGCGCTTTAATGATGTTGACCAGCGTTAGCGTTATTACAATAATGAACTTTTTCTAAGATAAACATTTCTAATTTTAGCAATAAAACTTCACATAGCCCTGCTCAAAACTGAGTGGGGCTTCTGCTTTTAACGTGACCTCGATCATTGGAATTTAACTAAGACTTACATAATATGTTGTCAAAAACTCAACTGTCCTCAAGATTGTTCCAGCTACTGGGAAAAATACTTTGAGGACGTTTCGTTTTTGACTCGCTTACATCCCCACCCCGTAGAGGGATGAGGAATTACGCAAACAGGTTAAACAAATACAAAGCCAGTATCTGTTGCCAAATTTGTGTTGAGCTTTAATCCATCTTTAACAACAGCAATTAACTCTGTTCCATTGCTGGTAAAAATGCCGACAGCAGACTTGTTGTCAGACACCGCTGATGCAGACCCTAGTGAGTAATTATTAGCAAGTCCCTTGAGTTCAATTTGATCCTTAGCCTTAAAGCTGGCAATATCGGCATAGTCACCGTTACCGGAACTGGCATAGAAAACTGAACTGGCATCACCCAAGACGTAAGTATCTGCACCTTGATTACCGTTGAGTAGATCAATTTCGCCTGAGCCACCCCCCCAACCAATGAGGCGGTCATTGCCCTTGCCTCCAAAAAGGGTGTCACTGCCAAGTCCGCCTAAAATTGTGTCATTGCCATCGCCTCCACGGAGGGTGTCGTTGTTTCCCTTGCCATCAAGGTAGTCATTGCCTGGGCTACCATTGATATTTTCACTGGCATCAGTGCCGACTACGAGATTGCTCCCAGTTAGGGAATTAACTACAGTGGAGTTGTTAAAGTTGGTTAGATCACTAACTGTGTTAAGGTTTTCGAGGTTGTTGGTAGTGAGCGTCGATTGACCAGTGCTAGAAGTAATAGTACTGTTCTGTAGTATTGTGGGAGCATTCGACACTAAATTACTGATAGTGTTGTTATCGAGTACCGTTATTGGGGTAGTTGTGCCACCATTACCAAAGATTGTAGTGGCGGGTACGGTATTGTTACTAGAAACCGTGATAATTGGAAAGCCAGCAATATTATTATCAGCGATCGCGAAGTTTTGAGAAGTAGTGCCTAGTGTAATACCTGCGGAAGGATTACTGATGGTCAATGTAGCGGTTTCTGTGCCTTCAATCACAGCATCATTTACAACGCTGAAGATGACAGAACCTGCGGTTTGCCCACTAGGAATGGTGATGATATTGTTGCTAAGGTTGTAATCACTGGTAGTGATGCCTGTTCCTGTTACACCTAAATTGACTGTTTGATTACCAGATACGGCACTGGATGCAGTAGCAGTAACGATGGTAGCTGTTGTGTTTGCTTCCAAGCCAGCAGTAGTACTCAGGGATAAGTTGACGCTTGGAAAGGCAGCAATATCATTATCAGCGATAGTGACGTTTTGGGAAGTAGTGCCTAGTGTAATACCTGCGGAAGGATTACTAATGGTCA
>NZ_JACJQM010000430.1:0-5235 GCF_014696655.1 Nostoc sp. FACHB-888
CAAAACGGAGAGTTTGATCCTGGCTCAGGATGAACGCTGGCGGTATGCTTAACACATGCAAGTCGAACGGTGTCTTCGGACACAGTGGCGGACGGGTGAGTAACGCGTGAGAATCTGGCTTCAGGTCTGGGACAACCACTGGAAACGGTGGCTAATACCGGATGTGCCCTTTGGGGTGAAAGATTAATTGCCTGAAGATGAGCTCGCGTCTGATTAGCTAGTAGGTGTGGTAAAGGCGCACCTAGGCGACGATCAGTAGCTGGTCTGAGAGGACGATCAGCCACACTGGGACTGAGACACGGCCCAGACTCCTACGGGAGGCAGCAGTGGGGAATTTTCCGCAATGGGCGAAAGCCTGACGGAGCAATACCGCGTGAGGGAGGAAGGCTCTTGGGTCGTAAACCTCTTTTCTCAGGGAAGAACACAATGACGGTACCTGAGGAATAAGCATCGGCTAACTCCGTGCCAGCAGCCGCGGTAATACGGAGGATGCAAGCGTTATCCGGAATGATTGGGCGTAAAGCGTCCGCAGGTGGCTGTGTAAGTCTGCTGTTAAAGAGTCTAGCTCAACTAGATACAAGCAGTGGAAACTACACGGCTAGAGTACGTTCGGGGCAGAGGGAATTCCTGGTGTAGCGGTGAAATGCGTAGAGATCAGGAAGAACACCAGTGGCGAAGGCGCTCTGCTAGGCCGTAACTGACACTGAGGGACGAAAGCTAGGGGAGCGAATGGGATTAGATACCCCAGTAGTCCTAGCCGTAAACGATGGATACTAGGCGTGGCTTGTATCGACCCGAGCCGTGCCGTAGCTAACGCGTTAAGTATCCCGCCTGGGGAGTACGCCGGCAACGGTGAAACTCAAAGGAATTGACGGGGGCCCGCACAAGCGGTGGAGTATGTGGTTTAATTCGATGCAACGCGAAGAACCTTACCAAGGCTTGACATGTCGCGAATCTTCTTGAAAGAGAAGAGTGCCTTCGGGAGCGCGAACACAGGTGGTGCATGGCTGTCGTCAGCTCGTGTCGTGAGATGTTGGGTTAAGTCCCGCAACGAGCGCAACCCTCGTTTTTAGTTGCCAGCATTAAGTTGGGCACTCTAGAGAGACTGCCGGTGACAAACCGGAGGAAGGTGGGGATGACGTCAAGTCAGCATGCCCCTTACGCCTTGGGCTACACACGTACTACAATGCTCCGGACAGAGGGCAGCAAGCATGCGAATGCAAGCAAATCCCGTAAACCGGAGCTCAGTTCAGATCGCAGGCTGCAACTCGCCTGCGTGAAGGAGGAATCGCTAGTAATTGCAGGTCAGCATACTGCAGTGAATTCGTTCCCGGGCCTTGTACACACCGCCCGTCACACCATGGAAGCTGGTAGTGCCCGAAGTCATTACTCCAACTGTTCGCAGAGGAGGATGCCTAAGGCAGGACTGGTGACTGGGGTGAAGTCGTAACAAGGTAGCCGTACCGGAAGGTGTGGCTGGATCACCTCCTTTTTAGGGAGACCTACACCCCTTACATATCGAAAAGCAAACAGCTATATAGATAGTAAGTTGGTCATTCCTAGGTCGGTCGCAGACATTTGCAATACGTTCAACGCTTTCAAACTATGATGAAGGTTCGTTTATGGGCTATTAGCTCAGGTGGTTAGAGCGCACCCCTGATAAGGGTGAGGTCCCTGGTTCGAGTCCAGGATGGCCCACCTGAATCAATTAAAAATGTAGAATTAGAAATTAAAAATGAAATAAATTAAATTTTTAATTTTTAATTATCAATTTTTAATTGTATCTGGGGGTTTAGCTCAGTTGGTAGAGCGCCTGCTTTGCAAGCAGGATGTCAGCGGTTCGAGTCCGCTAACCTCCACCTGTGGCGGTTGCCACTGATTAAAAATATTGAGAGTTCAGCAACATGACTTTCGGGTCAGACTGCTGAGAATGTTCTCAGCCAGAACCTTGAAAACTGCATAGTAACGCGAAAATAGCAGGCAGACACAGACATTCTTAGTGCTGAGTGCTGAGTGCTGAGTACTGAGTAAAATCAGTGCGAAGTGACGAGGTAAGCAGAACTAACTATTTGTGAATGCAAGTCATTAAAAGACCAAATATTTGAGTGGTCAAGCTAATAAGGGCTAACGGTGGATACCTAGGCACACAGAGGCGATGAAGGACGTGGTTACCGACGATATGCTCCGGGGAGTTGGAAGCAAACTTTGATCCGGAGATTTCCGAATGGGGCAACCCTATATACTACCTGCTGAATATATAGGCAGGAGAGAGCCAACCCAGCGAATTGAAACATCTTAGTAGCTGGAGGAAGAGAAATCAATTAAGAGATTCCCTAAGTAGTGGTGAGCGAAAGGGGAAGAGCCTAAACCAAAAGATTTATCTTTTGGGGTAGTGGGACAGCGATATCGAATCTAGAGGCTAGACGAAGCAGCTAAATACTGCACCAAAGAAGGTGAAAGTCCTGTAGTCGAAAGTCAAAGGATAGTAGCTGAATCCCGAGTAGCATGGGGCACGAGGAATCCCATGTGAATCAGCGAGGACCACCTCGTAAGGCTAAATACTACTGTGTGACCGATAGTGAACCAGTACCGCGAGGGAAAGGTGAAAAGAACCCCGGAAGGGGAGTGAAATAGAACATGAAACCGTTAGCTTACAAGCAGTGGGAGGACTATTCAAAGTCTGACCGCGTGCCTGTTGAAGAATGAGCCGGCGACTTATAGGCACTGGTAGGTTAAAGCGAGAATGCTGGAGCCAAAGGGAAACCGAGTCTGAAAAGGGCGATAATCAGTGTTTATAGACCCGAACCCTGGTGATCTAACCATGGCCAGGATGAAGCTTGGGTAACACCAAGTGGAGGTCCGCACCGACTGATGTTGAAAAATCAGCGGATGAGCTGTGGTTAGGGGTGAAATGCCAATCGAACCAGGAGCTAGCTGGTTCTCCCCGAAATGTGTTTAGGCGCAGCGGTAATGATTATATCTGGGGGGTAAAGCACTGTTTCGGTGCGGGCTGGGAGACCGGTACCAAATCGAGACAAACTCTGAATACCCAGAGCACACATTGCCAGTGAGACAGTGGGGGATAAGCTTCATTGTCAAGAGGGAAACAGCCCAGACCACCAGCTAAGGTCCCCAAATCATCGCTAAGTGATAAAGGAGGTGAGAGTGCACAGACAACTAGGAGGTTTGCCTAGAAGCAGCCACCCTTGAAAGAGTGCGTAATAGCTCACTAGTCAAGCGCTCTCGCGCCGAAAATGAACGGGGCTAAGCGATGTACCGAAGCTGTGGGATTAACTTATGTTAATCGGTAGGGGAGCGTTCCGTCGTAGGTAGAAGCAGTAGCGGCAAGCAGCTGTGGACGAAACGGAAGTGAGAATGTCGGCTTGAGTAGCGCAAATATTGGTGAGAATCCAATACCCCGAAACCCTAAGGTTTCCTCCGCCAGGTTCGTCCCCGGAGGGTTAGTCAGGACCTAAGGCGAGGCCGAACGGCGTAGTCGATGGACAACGGGTTAAAATTCCCGTACTGATTGTAGGTTGTGCAGAGGGACGGAGAAGATGAATGTCAGCCGGATGTTGGTTACCGGTTCAAGCGTCGAGATGTTGAGAGACGGCGAAAACGTTTCGAGTTGAGGCGTGAGTACGACCCGCTACGGCGGGGAAGTGGCATAGTCTAGCTTCCAAGAAAAGCTCTAAACACGTTAACTTACAGTTACCTGTACCCGAAACCGACACAGGTAGGGAGGTTGAGAATACCAAGGGGCGCGAGATAACTCTCTCTAAGGAACTCGGCAAAATGGCCCCGTAACTTCGGAAGAAGGGGTGCCCACCTAAGACGTGGGTCGCAGTGAAGAGATCCAGGCGACTGTTTACCAAAAACACAGGTCTCCGCAAAGTCATAAAGACGCAGTATGGGGGCTGACGCCTGCCCAGTGCCGGAAGGTTAAGGAAGTTGGTCAGGGGGCAACCTTGAAGCTAGCGACCGAAGCCCCGGTGAACGGCGGCCGTAACTATAACGGTCCTAAGGTAGCGAAATTCCTTGTCGGGTAAGTTCCGACCCGCACGAAAGGCGTAACGATCTGGATGGTGTCTCAGAGAGAGACTCGGCGAAATAGGAATGTCTGTGAAGATACGGACTGCCTGCACCTGGACAGAAAGACCCTATGAAGCTTTACTGTAGCCTGGAATTGTGTTCGGGCTTGGCTTGCGCAGGATAGGTGGGAGGCGATGAAGTATTCCTTGTGGGGAGTATGGAGCCAACGGTGAGATACCACTCTGGCGAAGCTAGAATTCTAACCCATGACCATTATCTGGTCAGGGAACAGTTTCAGGTGGGCAGTTTGACTGGGGCGGTCGCCTCCTAAAAGGTAACGGAGGCGCGCAAAGGTTCCCTCAGCACGCTTGGAAACCGTGCGGCGAGTGTAAAGGCATAAAGGGAGCTTGACTGCAAGACTGACAAGTCGAGCAGGTACGAAAGTAGGCCTTAGTGATCCGACGGCGCAGAGTGGAATGGCCGTCGCTCAACGGATAAAAGTTACTCTAGGGATAACAGGCTGATCTCCCCCAAGAGTCCACATCGACGGGGAGGTTTGGCACCTCGATGTCGGCTCATCGCAACCTGGGGCGGAAGTACGTCCCAAGGGTTGGGCTGTTCGCCCATTAAAGCGGTACGTGAGCTGGGTTCAGAACGTCGTGAGACAGTTCGGTCCATATCCGGTGCAGGCGTAAGAGCATTGAGAGGAGTCCTCCTTAGTACGAGAGGACCGGGAGGAACGCACCGCTGGTGTACCAGTTATCGTGCCAACGGTAAACGCTGGGTAGCCAAGTGCGGAGCGGATAACCGCTGAAAGCATCTAAGTGGGAAGCCCACCTCAAGATGAGTGCTCTCACCACGTAAGTGGGTAAGGTCACGGGAAGAACACCCGTTCTTAGGCGGTAGGTGGAAGTACAGCAATGTATGTAGCCGAGCCGTGCTAACAGACCGAGGGCTTGACCTCACAACTCATTTGGTTTCGTGTTACTGTGCAGTCTTCAGGGTTTCTGAAGTATTAGAAATGTAAAATTTCACAAGTCATTTTTAATTTTACATTTTTAATTTTTAACTCCCATCAGGTTTTCCTGGTGTCTATTGCGCGGTGGAACCACACTGAACCCTTCCCGAACTCAGAGGTGAAACGCTGCTGCGGCCACGATAGTTTAGGGGTAGCCCTACGCAAAAATAGCTCGATGCCAGGTT
>NZ_JACJQM010000044.1:0-56431 GCF_014696655.1 Nostoc sp. FACHB-888
TTGTAACTTACTAGCAGCAATTTATAACTATGAGTTAAATTTAGCAATTCCAAAATGCAAACCCTTGACTATAACATAAAAGTAATTTTGCAAGAGGTCTACTCATTTTAGTGGGAGGTCTACTGTGTCTGAAACTCCTGTATTAGATCAAATTATCAAAAATGTGCGGGTAGTTCGTCCCCATAAGGATGCAATCGAACTACTTGATTTAGGCATTAAAGATGGAAAATTTGCTCAGATTGCCCCTAATATCAGCCCAGACACAGGTAAAGAGGTATTTGATGGCAAAAGCCTGTTAGGCTTTCCTGGAGTCGTAGATGCCCATATGCACATAGGTATCTATCAACCTCTCGACAAAGATGCTGTAACTGAAACCAAAGCAGCCGCAATGGGAGGCGTGACTACTAGCTTAAATTACATCCGTACAGGGCAGTATTATCTTAACAAAGGCGGCTCCTACCGCGATTTTTTTCCAGAGGTGTTGGCGTTATCCGCAGGTAATTTTTTTGTAGATTACAGCTATCACATCGCACCTATAGCTAGCCAGCATATTGACGAAATACCTTTATTGTTTGAAGAACACGGTGTATCTTCGTTTAAAATCTTCATGTTTTATGGCGGATATGGCTTGCATGGTTTGTCAGACCAGCAAAACCTCTTTTTGATGATTAATAAAGAGGAACGGTACGACTTTGCCCATTTTGAATTTATTATGCGTGGTCTAACTCGCTTGATGGAAGCACATCCAGAAGCGCGAGATACTATCAGCTTGAGTTTGCATTGCGAAGTTGCAGAAATCCTCAACGCCTACACCAAAATAGTTGAAAACGATTCTAGTCTGAGCGGATTACACGCTTACAGTGCAGCGCGTCCGCCTCATTCCGAAGGTTTAGCAATTTGCATCGCTTCTTATTTAGCGCATGAGACTAACTGTGCAAATATCAATTTGTTGCACCTGAGTTCGCGTAAAGCAATGGAAGCAGCTTTGACTATGCAAAGTGCTTTTCCTCATATCAATTTTCGGCGAGAAGTTACTATCGGACATTTGCTATTAGATGTCGATACTCCCAATACAATTTGGGCAAAAGTCAACCCTCCTATTCGTCCCCGTGCTGATGTGGAATACTTATGGCAAGCAGTACTCAACAATCAAGTAGATTGGATAGTTAGCGACCACGCTTGCTGTTCTGCTGAACAAAAAAGAAGTGCTAAAGACCCGAATAATATTTGGTTAGCAAAGTCTGGTTTTGGCGGTACAGAATATTTACTTTCTGGTGTATTTAGTGAAGGTAGTAAGCGGGGGATGTCCTACAATCACATGGCTAAATTACTATCTTGGAACCCCTCCCGACGCTTTGGTTTGTTAGAAAAAGGTGATATTGGTATTGGCTATGATGCTGATTTGGTGTTGGTAGACCCTAATGAAAGCTTTGTAGTACGTGCGGCTGAGTCGGAGTCACAACAAGGTTATACACCTTTTGAAGGGGTGGAGTTAACTGGAAGGGTAAAAAGTACTTTTTTGCGTGGAAATTTGATTTACAACGATGGGCAAGTTTTAGGTTCTCCTATTGGACGCTATTTAAAAAGGTCTTCTAGAGTGTTTACATAGAAACCTTGCTGTTTACAAACTATGTATTAATTAGTGGGGATATGACAAGACTGTTCCAACTTGTGATAAATTCCTATCAACACGGATAAAGAATAAGCAACCATCGTCTGTTCTATGCCAAGGAGAGGTGGTAAAGCTGGGGATATAGCCAAAGTAGTCCTTTATAAATTTGTAGTTTCCAATATCACAGTATCCAGCTAGGCAATACCCTTCCTCGTTATAACATTGAATCATTGGGGACTTACCATCATAATGTGGCAAGATAGCAAGCAGCCAAACTCCACCCCCGTTACTATCCTTCCTTAACCACTTTTTATTTGCTTGCACAAATTGAACTGTTTCTGTATTGCCCCACGGTAGCAATTTGCTATCCAATGCTGGGATGAAGCCACTTAACCTAGCATCTGGATGATCATTTATTGCATTTTTATATTTGAGAGAGCCATTTTGCATCCAGAGGATTTCTGCTTCCTCATTACCTAACACTTTCCAAGGGCCTACTCTTACTCCTGCGGGGATAAAGGAGTAGCCATGCTTGCTTAACTGCCACTCTCCCAATTGGATTGCACCCTTGAGTACAAAAATCTCCAAATCAGAAGTAAAGAAGCCAGACGGTGCTTCAAACTGCCGTGGTATTACAACTCTAGACGTTGATGCCCCACTGTCATGCCAAGTAAGTGATCGCCTACTACCAAATGCTACGTTATCTGGCATTCCACTGACTCGCCAACCGTGTTCTTCTGGTAAGGCATTTGTATCAAAGTATTGGTACTGGCGAGGTACATACTCTTTTGAGATTGCTGTACGCCTTCCTGATAAATTCATGCGCCCTCTGCCGTCTCCACCCCAATCCTCTTTTACAGATGCTACGTGCAAAAAATCATCAGTTTGGTTTTCTTCTGCGGAATTAAAATTTATATTTTCTTCGCCCACGACTTCGCATTCTCCTAGTTATATGCTTCTCTTTAGGCATTCAATTTTATATTGTGTTGACTGGATTTTTCTCTAAAAATTCAATTGTTAATTCCGCAAATTACCTTTTTTGTGCTATGGTTTGTAGCCATTCAATTAGGGGTCTTAAGGTTCCTGGCAACGCTGCTTCACTGACAGTCACTGTATGCTGCTTACCGTTATCTTCTACTGTTAACTTATACTGAAAGCGATCGCTCTGAGGATTTGGCGAGGTAATGTGTTCAGGTAGCCTAAATAAATCAGCAGCTTCAACCAGTCGGGGAAGGGTGCTAGCTTCGGTTGGTGAGAGAGTGGCTGTATCAACGGTTGTTTTCTTGGTAATCCCAGCAAAGCCGCCCGTGCGTTCAAAGGATATCCGCATTGTTTTGTTCTCCGTTGTGCTATTTAGTTGGGATAAATACTTAAACCGGGAGATAATAGTTCTCGGTTCCCAGTTTACCAACAATAAACAACAGATTTATCAGTCTCAAGTGTTGAGTGAGGCAGTGTAAGGTATTAACTATTTATTCCTAACTCCTCACTCTTAACTCCTAACTCTAAATAACTCCTACCTTTTGCCAAGCGTTTTGCACAGCTTTTTGCTCATGACTGTCATTACCGTAGAGTTCACCAGCAACTTGAATGGTGACATTGGCAGCTTTTTTAAAATCTGCTTTGGCACGCAAGCGATCGCGTAAAGCTATGTACCAGATTTTACCAACTCTTTCCCAAGCATAGCCACCAATCTCAACAGCCGCTAGATAAAAGGCATGGTTAGGAATTCCTGAATTGATATGCACTCCAGCGTTATCTTCAACACCAGTATATTTATCTTTCATATGACCTGGTTGAGGATCTTTACCCAATACTGGATCATCGTATGCTGTCCCCGGTGCTTTCAAGGAGCGCAGGGCAACACCTTTAACAGTCGGTACTAAAAGACCTTCACCAATCAGCCAGTCTGCCTCTTGTGCAGTCTGATTTTTGGTCTTTTGTTTCACCAGAGAACCAAAGACATCAGAAAACGACTCATTCAGCGCCCCAGGTTCGCCATAATACTGTAAACCCGCTTCATACTGAGTTATACCATGAACTAATTCATGCCCAATAACATCAATTGACTTGGTGAAGCATTGAAACATTTCTCCATCGCCATCACCATAAACCATTTGGTCGCCGTTCCAAAAGGCGTTGTCATATTTAACGCCATAATGCACGGTGGAGTCTAAACGTAGTCCTTTGTCGTCAATCGAATTGCGATCGAATATCTCATAAAATAATTCATAAGTAGCACCAGCAGCATCGTAGGCTTCATTAACTGCTGCATCACTGCTGGGAGGATCTCCCTCACCGCGCACTAGTGTACCAGGAAGTTGCTGGCCATGTTTTGCATCGTAGATGGTACGGCGCATTTCACCCGGGGAAGGTGCAAATGAGACAGAACCTATGACATCTCTTCGTCCACGAAACTGTGCCGAAACATTTAATGTCTGAAAAGCCCAACTACGCTGCTGGGGGTTGCCATTCACCACGACATTTTCCAGCATATGGGGCGGAATAATACAACAAATAGGGCATCTAGAGTCAAGTGGATGCTCATACTTGAACCGGGCTGATTTCTTTTTATTTCGAGCCATCCAAGATATTCTCCTTTTGAAACTAATTTATGGCAAACAGTGGCTTTAATTTCACCTTTGAAACGAGCAGAAAAACGAATTCAAATAGCGTATTCCTGGCTTGTTTTCTGAATAAAATTTTCTACTCTGTATTTTCAGATAGGTCTATAGAGGATTGATAGTACCCTCACGGGTACTTCTAATGTGAAAATATTGCATAAAACACAAGACAAGCTTATATATCGCAAGTTTCAGTAAAAATCCTTGTGTTAGTTAGCAAAACCTCCTTTACAGACCTAATGCGTTTATATATTAATTCTCATCAAGAGAAATCATGTTATTTATTGCTGTTTCGTTACTATGAAGCTCTTAATGCTATGAATACCCATTGGAGACAGTTAAATCCCAAATTCAAGTATTCAAAACCTAAAATTTTCACAGCCAGCCACCAAACACCGCTAGACCATAATATTTCCAAGGGACTGCAACTATCTTAAATCCAGCTTTGCTTAACATTTGTAAATGAGCATCTAAGCTAGCTAGCTGGTCTTGACCGGAGTAACCTTGAGTGCTAGTTGTAGCAAGCTTCGCGCGAATATCGGTTAAATTAGTTCCCTGTTGAATTGACCATTCCTCTCGTGCCGCCTTATAAACTTCTGCTAAGGCTGGTGATTCCGGTAAAATGGGGTCTGCATCCCAAAAACAGCCGTCTTTACTGAGGCTAGCAGTAATTCGCCTAAATAACTTCAATTTCATCTCGTCTTGGAGATGGTGGATTGCCAAGGATGAGACACAAGCATCAAATCCGCTACCAATATCTAACTTCTCTGGATTATCTGCCCAGTCGCCAAAGTCTGCTTGTATACCAGTCCAGTGTTTTTGATATCCTGCTACTGTGAGTTTATCTTGGGCAAATTGCAGCATTCGAGGTGAGTAATCTAGGGCAATTACTTGGGCATTTGGGCAACGATTAAGTATTTTTAGACTAAGTTCGCCTGTCCCACACCCTAATTCTAAAATACGCCGACTTGTGGAAGGCACACAACGGGTAATTACTTCCAACATCTCATCGTATCTCGGTAAAAGTTGGCGAATACCAGTGTCAAAATCAGCAGTATTGGCAAATACCTCTCCAGGAAATAGCTGTTGCATGGTGATTAGAACAAATGAGCTGTTACGTATTTAACTTGGACATTTACATGAAGGCTGATGACCGATGACTGAAGACCAATATATCTATAAGATTGACAAGTGGTAATGTAACACAAAGCTTTGCACAATTTAGGTGAGTATCAAATTAAAATCAGCTTTAATTACCTATTATTTAAGGTTCAATGCAGATATCACGTCTTTTGCTTATACGTAAATTACCCGGTCAATTTTATTTATGGTGTGCCATTATCATTTTTGGCGCTGCAAATTCTGTCACTCGCAAGCTTACAGAAATTGGTGCAGAAAAATATGTGAATGGTCGCAATCCGATTTCGCTTTGTAATGTTTTATTTGTAGGGAATATCTGCGCTTTACTAGTATTATTAATCGTCTATGGACGACAATGTAGACTAAGTAGATTACAGCAAATTTCCCAAAATCAATGGTTATATCTTACCATTGCTTCAATTATCGGTGGGGCACTTGCTCCTGGTTTAATTTTCCAAGCACTAGCGATAACTGACGTTAATAATGTCGTTTTAATTGGTAGGTTAGAACCACCTTTAATTTTGGCTTTTTCTTTTTGGTTGCTGCGAGAGCGAGTTAATTTTTGGGAAATAGTTGGTGCGATCGCATCTTTTTTTGGGGTATTCCTCACCATCTCATTGCCAAGTAATCTTCAAAGCATGGTAGAGATGAAAGATTTGTTCAGCTTTGGGACTGGGGAAATTTTGACTGCGATCGCATCTGTTGCTTTGGCTGTCTCTACAATTATTAGTAAGAAAAAACTCTCAGGAGTCCCTTTGGGAATTTATAGTATTTACCGTACAGTTCTGGGAACAATAATATTTTTTTTCCTCGCCTTAATTCTATACGGGCAAAATCATTTCATAGATATATTCTCACCTTTTCTGTGGAAATGGATGTTAATTTACGGCCCTATAATTGTAGTAGTTGGTCAGTCATGTTGGGTTACTGGCTTAAGGGCTACTAGTGTAGCTCAAGCTTCCTTAATTGGCTCTTTTACTCCTATTATTGCAGTTGTTGTAGCTTATTTGATTTTGGGTGAGACTCCAACTTTTGCCCAGTATGTTGGTGGAGTAGTAATTTTGCTTGGTATTATTCTCAGCCAATTTGGAATTTCACAAAAACAATCTCTACAAACCCAACAGTCACAGAATGATTCGATAGCAAAATTAAAAGAAGTTGAGAGTGAAATTGGATTTAAAGGAATGTGATCTTATTCGGATATATCACCATCTTAACCAAACGTTGAAAAAAAATAAACTGTAGAGACTTAATATTACTAAGTCCCTACAGAAGTTATCTTTTTATGAAAGCTTTTTTATTGCTATATCAATTAATAAACCAGCTATAAGTTACTTCACTTCACTAGCCTCGAATTTTTCGATTTTACCAGCTTTAACTGCAACAACTACATCATAAGTTGCACAATAAGCAAATGTGGTTTTGCTAGCTTTGTTGTATAAATTTACAACCATACCTGCACCACCAGGTTGGACGGCAATTGGTTCCAAATCCCCGAAGAAATAACGACGTAGTTCGTCACCGCTACCAAACATTCCTTTATGTTTAGTCA
Organism: Nostoc sp. FACHB-888; assembly: GCF_014696655.1. Taxonomy (NCBI): domain Bacteria; kingdom Bacillati; phylum Cyanobacteriota; class Cyanophyceae; order Nostocales; family Nostocaceae; genus Nostoc; species Nostoc sp. FACHB-888. The sequence goes on from NZ_JACJQM010000044.1 coordinate 6,929, forward strand.
GCATTTCAATTTTTTGAGTAATAGTTAAACCAGTTGCATCTTTCATGTCTGCTTTCGATGCGGCTTGTGCAGTCATTACTTTTGCTTCTTTTGCAAATGCTTGATTTGATTGTGAGTTAATCGTATTCAGTGCAGCACCACTAATAGCAACTAAACCTGTTAAAGTAGCAGTGGTAATAATTGTTTTGAGATTCATGATTGGAATTCCTTGAATTAATATTTGACAAACTAAAAAATGAGAATTGAGATATTAGGTGTTATGTCATGTCCGCTTGATTGCTTATTAAACCTGAATAACCCCACTCCGCCAAAGCGTAGGAATTGTAATTAATTATGTGGACATGATATTAATAGAAGGAGAATTCAGCTACTTAAGGTTAAGAGGTGTTATACTATTTCACTTTAATAATGATACAAATACCCTGGTAGGGGCATGGCAATGCCATGCCCTAACGAGAAATCTATATGTATCAGGATTTTTGTGAATTGGTATTAGATGGATCAGGAAATCGAAGCCCTCTGTTGTTTATTAGTATTAACCCTTTAGCTGAGAATTGGCTGAGAATAAATTGAATAGAAGTTAAAAGCTAACTGTTTTTGTTCTCAGACTAGTACCTTTTCCACGGAAGTTTGACCGTAAATCGACTCCCTTTGCCTAACTGGCTTTCAGCATGGACAGTACCACCGTGCAACTCGACAATTCTTTGCACCATCACTAATCCTAAACCAGTGCCTGTGGAACGAGAGGTGGAGGCATTTTCAACCTGCACAAAAGGTTGAAATAATTTGAAAAGATCATCAGAAAGCATCCCAATACCTGTATCTACCACACTGAAAAAGATATATTCGTTTGTAGGATTTGGCTGGACTTCAATCCAAACTTTACCTCCGTCGTGAGTAAACTTAATAGCATTAGTTAACAGGTTAATAAATACTTGGCGGATGCGGCGCTCATCAACTTGAATGTGTTCAAGTTCATCAGGAATTTGTAAACTTAGGTGGATATTCTTCTGTAATGCTAAATGTTTGACAAAACTCAAGCTAGAGTCACATAATCCTTGAATCGAAGTGGAAGCTAGTTGCAGCTCTATCTTGCTGGATTCTATGTCGGTAAGCTCAAGGATATTGTTAATTAATTCTAGTAAATTCTTAGCACTGAATTCGAGGGTATTTAGGGACTGGCGTTGTTCTTCATTTACAGGGCCGTACACTTGATCTTGGAGTGCCTGTGTGATTCCAAGAATGGAGCTTAAGGGAGTCCTCAGTTCATGGCTGATGTTTCCTAAAAAGGTGCTTTTAGCACGATTTGCGATTTCGGCAGCTTCTTTAGCCTCATGCAGAGAGGATTCTGCATTTTTGCGATTGCAGACTTCTAAAGTTAGGGTGACAAATTCAGCTATTGAGCTAACAAAGTTTTGCTCGCTCAGTTCCCATGTCCGCGTAATCCCAATCTGCTCATACAATACCATTCCCACCACTTCCCCTCCAACCCAAATGGAAGTATTAATTAGGGATAGGATGTTATTTGGTTCTAGCAGTTCATCCCATAATTCTTGTACCCGTAGATCAGTGCGAGTATCGGTGACGGCAATGATCCGAGCAGATATTAGGGATTTAAAGTAGATAGGATAATCTTCAAGGTTGCGTTCTAAACCTGCCGAATGTCTCTGATTGCTACGTTCATAGAGACTTATACATTGTAGTTTGGTGCGTTGGCGCATCCCGTCGTGGGCATTGCGATTAAATAACCAAACACTAACTCGTTCTATTTCTAAAGCATTTGCTGCTTTCTCAGTAATAACTTTGAATGCCGTTTCCAGCTTTCCTTCTGAAATTGCCCTGTGATTTGCCAGTTCTGCTAACGCCTGATGATGCTGGCTAAGTCTTCGCTCATTGTTAATACGTTCTTGAATCTCTTGCTGTAATTCTTGAGTTCGCTGCTTAACTTGCAATTCTAACTCTTCACTTTTGGTAATCTGTGCAGTAAAAGTTTTGCGTAACTGCTGCATCATCTCGTTAAAAGATTCACCCAGCACCTCTAGTTCTTTAATGCCCTGTACTATCATCACTGAGTCTTTGCCATTAGTAAAATCAGCTAAATCTTTTGTCGCCGTGCTGAAATACAAAATTGGCTGAGTTATCCAATCGGCAGTGACAATCCCTAGTAAAGTAGCTAGTACCAATGCTCCCAGACAGAGAATTGTGGTTTGATTGTTGCGATCAATCTGTCGCATAAAGTCTGCTTCTGGGACAGCCACTATAATCAACCAATTGACATTTGGTTCGCTCTGTAAGGGTCTAATTTCTAAAAATTGCCGTTTGCCGTCAAAGGAGAAATCTAGCTGCTGTAAACTTTGAATCTGGTCAAAGTTACTAAATTTCGTTGTTAAATATTTAGCGATCGCTTGAGTAAAAGAATTTCTGCTTTGGGAAGCCGCTAACAGAGTGGGTTTACCATTTTGTAAGCGGAATGGTTCTTCTGTTGTGGAACTTGCGACTAATAGCCCCGATCGCTCGATAATAAAAACTTGCCCAGACTTGCCAACTTTAATATTTTGTAGCAAATCCCCAATTTGTGATATGCGAGTTAGAGCATTGTTGACTCCAAGTAACTGGCCTTGGGAGTTATATATAGGCTCAGATGCACTAATCAGCAGCGTTGGTTCGGTGACGGATGGAAAAATTTGACTAAAGGTGAATTTTTTGGCGGTAACTGCTGCTTGATAATCAGGACGCGATCGCGCATCATAGTTTTTGATCACCTCTGGTAGTTGGGTACGTTGACCTTGAGAGTCAATTCTGTACGTGTAGAGGTCGTACCCAGTTGACTTATCGGCAAATCTTAGCAAAAATTCGCGATCGTTGAGCTTTTCCACCGCTAGGTGTTCTTGCTGTTCATTGCTTACCGTTAAAATGGCATCAGGAAAAATATCTAACTGCTTTATTAAATATGGCTCCCAGGTTGCCAGATTTTCCATCTTTAGCAACCCAATATCAATAACATTTTGATTACCGCGCAGTTGTTGACGCAAAGTTGAGAGATAAGTCTGTAAATTCTGCTCTACTCGATTAGCGACTTCATAACGCAATTCACTAGCTACCTCATTGATTGCCTTTTGCCCATTGCTGATTGATAAATGTGCGGTTAATAATACAGCTAGCAATATTTGCAGCAGAAATAATGCTACCAGAATGCGACGTAGAGGTATGCCTTTAAATAGGGAAAAAACACTACTTTGGACAAATTTTTTGTTCATCTGCCCACTCTCCCTTCCTGTACTGTAGTACTGAGTACAATACCTCGACTTTTGACACCTGTGGGCTTATGCATAGTTTGTACTCGGTCGGGTCAAGAGCCAATATACCATTTATGGTGAAACACTCTGCACCTACTTTACATCCAACTTGTGTATACACGGTAGCTTAAAAAGGGGGGCAAAAAGCTCTCAAAGTCCCCCTTTTTAAGGGGGATTTAGGAGGATCAATACACATTTGGCACCCAGCAAAAAGATGTGTGTACACTGTAGCCCCCACGGGGGGAGAGGCTTTGAAACGCAGTTTTAGTTTTTCTCTGCTTGTATCAAACCGCCCTGCCTTTCCCGATGCGAGAAGGAGGAAATTCAAAGTCTCTCTCCTTTTAGGAGAGAGATTTAGAGAGAGGTTTTCCAGATGCCGTGAAAGTCAGGGGGTTCTTTGGCAGCAAATATCCTAATTAGCATCAAAGCAGCACAGGATTCCGCACTGGCTACTTTAGTATTATTTAACTTAACAAATTTTAATAAATATGGTTTCGGCATCGTATCAGAATGTGTAAAGGCATAACGATGCAAAAAGCTAATCTGCGTAACCGTTTACGCAAGCTTAAAGATGTAGTTAACTACAACTAACTGTCTGAGTATGTGCAAAACATTCATAGGACAAGCAGCAAAATTATCACTAAGCTGATGCGCGCCTAAATTGTATAAACACTCTTTACGGTCGTTAACTGTTGACGGTTATCAGTCATCGGTCATCAGTCATTAGCCATCATGTAAATGTTCAAGTTAAATGCGTAACAGCTTATCACTGAAGTTGCTTAGATTTGCTTAAGTATAGATGAAAAATGGGCTGGGCGCTAAAAACAACCGGGCGAATAAGAACTCAGTACTCCTAAGTCAGCACTGGCTCAAGCATAGCTATCCATTAACAGCACTTAGCACTTCTGAATGCGGTTATGATCAAAGAGGCTAGGAAAATAACTTTTTAGCCAAGATACCTCTTGAATTGTAAGCTACTTTTTTTAATCACTTTTCTAATGGAAATTACCGAATTCTTTGAATTTTCAATTGGGCGATCGCGATCGCACCATAGCGATCATCATTTAGCATTTGCCCACCTTGAGCAAGTGCATTATAACATCGAGCCTCTATCCGTCAATAACTCTGCGGTGGTAGAAATTTGTTTAGATAAGTCTAGATAGAGGTATAGATATTAAAATCCACGAGCAAATATAGGGGTTAACCTCTTAGCCCTTTGCGGTTTGAAAAATGGGAAAGTTTTGCTGATTAATTATGTGCGGTGAGCGCCTTATGTTGATTCAGCTTGAATTTATTAAATCTAAAATGTTACCTCCACAAGCTGAAAAAAAAATGCGCTGCTGGATTCGCAGTCGCCACTTGATTTGTTCGGGCAACTTTTTTATATTCGAGACATTAGAATACACGACCATTGAGAGATTTTCTGAATGTGTCGCTTCTTTAGGAGGAACAGTAATATCCGTTGATCCGATTAATAAGATTTGGATGGGCGATCATCGCCAGGTGATCTTGTATCAGGCAAAAGCTAGTTTACATACACCTCATCATACTTTAAAACAATACTGGATAAAATCCGGTAGTCCATACACTAAATTTGATGAGCGTGCTTGAGAGTTACTATCTAGCAAAAAAGGTTCTGACAGGCGTTTACACTCTAATTCAAAATTAAGTTTTGAATTTTAAATACTCCCCAAGGGGATTGACGGCTAATTGTTAATGTCTAATTGCTAATTTTTTTATAATGATTAGCTGTTAGTTATTACCAGTTAGCCGTCTCAGTTTGTTAGAGAATATAACTAAAAAGCTTCCCAAGACGTAAACGACAAACGCTTTAGCACAAGTTAAAAATGTAGCGTAGTTTACCTCGTAATATAAGCATCGCGTGCAATAATTCTAGAAAGTGCGTAGACGCGTAGCAGCTTGTCGAAAGACATCGCCTCAAAACTTCACCAACTCTAAATCGCGTTCCGCCCATTGGATGGCTCCCTCTTTTAACTGTTCTCTAAGATTCACTAAGGCTTTTTGAGCAATATAATATTCCACTGCTTCGTTGATGAATCGACTGCGTTGGCGTAGCCTCTCCTCTGGAGAATCGCGTAGCCTCTCCTCTAGAGAATAGCCTTTTTTAATAACTCGATCAATTAGTTCAATTGTCTCATCTGGCAAGGTGATGTTAATCCGGCGATGCATAATTTTTCGCTTTGTCTTGCACGGCAATTTTATTGTACATATTTAAAGTGTGTATGATTGTGCTAGTAAAGCGATCGCTTACCCTTTTACTATCTAAGCATTTGCGCCCAGAATAGAAGAGTCATAGTGGCGTAGCAAATCTTCTGGATCATTCTATGAGAAGAGAAAAGGGTTAGAGAAGAGATGGCGATCGCTTATAATTACAGCAGTTGCCAGTTAAGGTTAAGACATAACCTTATCTTAAAACCCTTACACCATAATACTTTCAAGCCTGTTGCCTGTTATATCTGCAATTGCGATCGCGTTCGAGGTGCTTGGGCGATCGTACAGTGCCGGAGGCGGACGCTAAGAAAGCTTGTAGAATTTGTTAGTTAATAGGGTAGGCATCATTTACCGAATCTTTATTGGTAAGAGATCAAGATGGTACAAACACCCGCTAGTCCAGAAACCGAAACCCTATTGATTGAGTTGCCTAAGTCGATTGGGCTGTATGTTACCCAAGAACAGTTTGCTGCTTTAGCCGCAGCCAACCGAGACTTGAGACTGGAAAGAACCGCACAAGGAGAATTAATAGCGAACCCACCAACAGGCTGGGAAACTGGCAAACGTAATTGGAGTATTTCTGGCGAATTGTATTTGTGGTGGCGTAGTGCGGGTGAACCTGGTAAGGTCTTTGACTCTTCTACAGGCTTCATTTTACCCAATGGTGCGACTCGCTCCCCCGATGCCTCTTGGGTGAGTGGAGAACGATGGCAGGCGCTTACTTCGGCACAAAAAGGAACGTTTGCTAATATCTGCCCCGATTTTGTGGTTGAGTTACGCTCTAGTTCAGATACCCTCAAGTCCCTGCAAGATAAATTGAGGGAGTATATCGACAATGGCGCTAAACTTGGTTGGTTAATCGATCCGCAGCAGCGACGGGTGGAAATTTATCGACTGGCTAAGGACGTGGAAGTGTTGGAGAATCCGGGAGAATTGTCGGGTGAAGCGGTGTTGCCGGATTTTGTCTTGAATTTGCGACGGGTGTGGGATTGAAAGCATCCTGCTCGCTACGGTTAATTAACGCGTAGCTTGCTTCTTGCTGGAGGCGAGTATTGCGAATTAAAAATTACGAATTACGTAGCTTGCTTCTCGCCTTTGGCGAGTATTACGAATTACTTAATATCATCGCAGAGACGCTTGTCGCTCTCACTCAAATTCGGGTTATTCTGCAAATAATCATGCAGCCAATTGCAACCCCGCACCAGCAATTGGTCTAAATTCTCCACAGACCACAACCGCGCTGTGTTGTCATAAGAAGCCGTGGCGATGGTTTTGCCGTCCGGGCTGAAACTCACACTTAAGACCCAGCCTTGATGCCCTTTGAATTCTTGTAGCAGTTGCCCGTTGAGCGTCCACAACCGCGCTGTGTTGTCAAGTGATGCCGTGCCAATGGTTTTGCCATCCGGGCTGAAACTCACATCCCAGACTCTGCCTTGATGCCCTTTGAATTCTTGCAGCAGTTGCCCGTTGAGCGTCCACAACTGCGCTGTGTTGTCAAGTGATGCCGTGCCAATGGTTTTGCCGTCCGGGCTGAAACTTACACTTGAGACACCGCCTTGATGCCCTTTGAATTCTTGCAGCAGTTTCCCTTCTAGGTTCCACAACCGCGCTGTGCTGTCATAAGAAGCCGTGGCGATGGTTTTGCCGTCCGGGCTGAAACTTACACTTAAGACCCAGCCTTGATGCCCTTTGAATTCTTGCAGCAGTTTCCCTTCCAGGTTCCACAACCGCGCTGTGTTGTCAAGTGATGCCGTGCCAATAGTTTTGCCGTCCGGGCTGAAACTTACACTTGAGACACCGAGTTGATGCCCTTTGAATTCTTGCAGCAGTTTCCCTTCTAGGTTCCACAACTGCGCTGTGCTGTCAGATGATGCCGTGGCGATGGTTTTGCCGTCCGGGCTGAAACTCACACTTGAGACACTGCCTAGATACTGTTTGAATTCTTGCAGCAGTTTCCCTTCCAGGTTCCACAACCGTGCTGTCTTGTCATCTGATGCCGTGGCGATGGTTTTGCCGTCCGGGCTGAAACTCACACTTAAGACTCTGCCTAGATGCCCTTTGAATTCTGTCAGCAGTTTCCCTTCCAGGTTCCACAACCGCGCTGTCTTGTCATCTGATGCCGTGGCGATGGTTTTGCCGTCCGGGCTGAAACTCACACTATTGATTTTGTCTTGATGCCCTTTGAATTCTTGCAGCAGTTTCCCTTCCAGGTTCCACAACCGCGCAGTGTTGTCAGATGATGCCGTGGCAATGGTTTTGCCGTCCGGGCTGAAACTCACACCCCAGACACCGCCTTGATGCCCTTTGAATTCTTGCAGCAGTTTCTCCTCCAGGTTCCACAACCGCGCTGTGTTGTCAGATGATGCCGTGGCGATGGTTTTGCCGTCCGGGCTGAAACTCACACTATTGATTTCGTCTTGATGCCCTTGGAACTGGTTACGTTCTTTAATTTTATTGAGAATAGTATCCAAAGCAAAAATAGGGCTGATAGCTGGATATTTTTCTAAAGGGCGACCATCTTTTACCAGAGTTTTTAACTCTTTCCCACTTTGCATTACTGCCACCAGCGATTCTAACTCGGTATACTCAAACTGTCTTAAAGCATTAACTCCAGCCCGTTCTAATTCCGTTCCCTTTTGTGCTTCTTTTTGTGCTGTCTCTGCTGCGCGTGTATCTTGATATGCTTTTGTTAGCGCTGCTTGTGCTTGACTCAAAATAGTTTGAGCCTGTTTAGTTTTAGATTTTGCTTCCTGTTGTTGTCTATTTGCCTGTTGGGCTTTCTCTTCAGCCGTTTTGACTTGTTCGTTAGCTGTTTGAATTTTTTCCTCTGCTTGAGAATTTTTATCTTGTAATTCTGCTGCTTGCTGCTTTACACTCCCTAAATCTGCCTGTGCTGCCTTAAATTTTACTTCTGCGGCTTGCTGATTCTTCTGCGCTGCTTGAAACTTTTTCTCTGCATCTTTCTTGTTAGTTTCTAATTCTTGTGCTTTCTTCTGTAATTCTAGCTGTGTTTTTTGCGTAGCTTGCAATTCAGCTTGAGCCGTTTTAACTGTATTTTCTGCCTGTTGCTTTTCATCATCAGCATCTTTAGCGACTTGAATTTGACTCAATGCATATAAAGATGATATACCTGCCAATAATAATAGACATACCGCTAAACCAGAACTCACCGCCAACCGCATCCGCCCTTGGCGAACTTGTCGGTTAGCTTCTTGTTGAGCATCAACTAATATCTGCTTTGCATCTTGTTCAAGCTTCAGCTTCTCTTCTGCTTGCAAGCGTTGTTCTCGCTCTCTAGCTAATTCTGCTAATATTTCATTACCCTGTTGTTGGCGAATGAACGACACAAGGTAATCATGCACCAGTTGATAACGGTCAGCAGGCGATTCTGGTAACAGCAATACTAACCTTGATGCCACAAAAATCTCTAACACCAAATCTAGTTTCTCGGCTTCTACTGCCAAATCTGCGGCTAACTCAGCGCGAGTCTTGAGGGGACGAGTACCATTTTCATCTGTAAGTAAATATAAAACCAGTCGAGCAACCTGTTCATTCTCCGAACCACAATCTTGAATAACTTCTTCTAAAAATCGCTCAACCAGTTTTTCTTTTGTACCAAACTGACGATAACTATCTAAACTTATAATTTTCTCAGTTTGCAGTTGCGTCCCCACAATTTGTAACTCAATCGGGCGTACCTCCCCCAACTCCCCTGCTAAATCCCGCACTAATTCATCAATTAATGCAGGCTCTAAGTAAAAGTGAGAGCGTTCTGTCAAACTCTGCACAACTGCCTTCGCATCGGCTGGCGAAAAGTTCCCCAAGTAATAGCGAATATTTTTATCGAGAATATTATTATTAATTGCAGTCAAATTAAACAGACGGTCTAATTCTAATAAATAATGTAAATAATCTTCCCGCAAAGACAGAATTACCTTGACAAAAGAAATATCTAGACAAACTCGCAAAAACTCATAAAATGCTCGTCGTTGACCTTGGCCTGGATAAACAAAGAAAAACTCCTCAAACTGGTCAAACATTAAAACCGTCAACAAATTCCGGTCAGCATTTCTCCGTAATTGTTCTAAAATCGCTGCTGAAGAATCAAGATTAGCAAATAATTCTTTACCTCTGACTTCCTCAAAAGCCTTAGCTAAACACTGCCCCAACATCCCCACCCAATCTGTATAAACTCGCAACAAAATAGGTAAAGCATCTCGCTCACCAATTGCCTCTTGTTGCAGCGCCGGAATTAAACCACCCTGCAAAATTGAACTTTTCCCCACTCCTGACTGACCATGAATTACAGTCAATTTATGCTCAGTCCCGCCAATTCTTTCTCGCAACCGCTTCACATCTTGTCCCCGTCCAGAAGCGGCAATTTCTTGAGCAATTCTTTCCGGGTTTTCGACTTGCGACTGTGCAGAATTAATTGCCTGTCGTTGCGGGTTAAGATAAGATGCACCAACAAAGGCGCGAAAACCATACTGCTGTTCAATTTGTAGTTGTTCTTGCTTAATATAAAAAGCTTTGAGATATTCACCTTCCCCAAAGTAGAGTGAGCGTAACCTCTCTAATATAGATATATATAAATATGGGTTGTAGTGATGATTACTTTCTTTTTTTGCCCTTTCTAAATTAGTAATTGCTGCTTTAACTTGACCTAAAGCCTGCTGCGACTTAGCTAAAATAAACCGATATAATCCAAATTCGTCTGATTTAGTATTAGGAATATCAGCTAATATTTGTAATGTTTGCCCTGCGAGTTGATTAGCTTCATCCCAGCGCGACTGCTCTAAAGCTACCTCTGCCAAAAAACCATAATCTTTAGCCAATTGCAACGATGTGCCATAATTCTGATGTAGCGGCAGAGATTTCTCAACAAGGCTTTGCAACTCTGCCCATGCTTGCAGATGTCGCAGAACTTCACCCAGTTTAGTAATATGTTTTGCTACTAAATCTGAACGTTGCGCTAGTTCAAAAATCTCAATAGCTTGCTGAAGGTAATTTTTAGACTCATGCCAATAGCGTTGATTTTCTGTCTGATCTTTTTCAGCTTGGCGGTTATACGCCAAAGCAATATTAACAAATAATATACCTTGTCGTTCTAAATAGTTACTTTGCTGCCAAAACCCCAAACTTTGTTGATAATCTGCCAAAGCAGAATCTATCTGGTCATGTAGATAATTATTTAAACCAAGGACAAACTTTAAACTTGCTTGAAGCGCTGGTTCTAATACTTCTCCTCGATTTTGCAAATCTTTACGAGCGGTTTCTAATTCCCGGCACATTTGGGGATTAGGCGTTACTTCATCAGCAAAAATTTCATCAGTCTTTTGCTGGAGAAGATTTACTAAATCATCAGTAGGGTTTTCAAACTCAATAATAGTTGCCCAATTCTCTAAATCAGTTGCCAATCGAATAAACTTTTGCAGAACTGAATCATTAACCCACAACAATATCGGAAACGGGAAATTCTTTTTAAACTCCTCCCGTACTTGGTTAGCCGAAGCTAGAACTGTCTCAACATCTTTAACCAACTCCAAACCAAAAACCATCAATGCAGGTGGCTGTTCATCTCCAATTTGTTCACGTATATTTGTGTAAAGCGTTTTAACTGATGCAGGTAAAATAATTTCGCTAATATGTATAGGAGATAATTGGTGCAGACGTTCCACCATACGCTGACGTAAAGCAGCATAATTACAGCGCAGCAAAATCAGCGAAAATTCTCCTTGAGAAAAAGTAATTGTTCGCACCAGAGTTTGCAATGAATGCTCATTGTCAAAGGATACATTTTCTGGCTCTTGCTGATTACTCATAACATAGATAATTTACCTTATATTAGCTGTTTCTATAATTACATCATGCAAGTAGGGCGCAGTCGGCAGAAAGATGATTTTTGTTAGTTGTAGGCTGTAGTTGTGAAAATTACAACTGACATCGCTTCCATGAAGACAGCTACGGTGTACACACATCTTTTTGCTGGGTGCAAAATGTATATTGATCCCCCCTAAATCCCCGATAAATTGGGGGACTTTGAGAGATTTTTGCCCCCCTTTTTAAGGGGGGTTGGGGGGAGATAACCTTAAAGCTTTGTATCCGTTTTTTCCTAAGCTTTGAGAGCTTTTTGCCCCCCTTTTTAAGGGGGGTTGGGGGGATCAAAAGCCTGTAGTGCAACTCTAGAAGACTTGTGTGTACACCTTAGCATGAAGACAGAGACCGCTCCCATCAAGACAGAGACCACTTCCATCACGACAGAGACCGCTCCCGTGAAGACAGAGACCGCTCCCATCAAGACTGAGACCACTCCCATCACGACAGAGACCGCTCCCATCAAGACTGAGACCACTCCCATCACGACAGAGACCGCTCCCATCAAGACTGAGACCACTCCCATCACGACAGAGACCGCTCCCGTGAAGACTGAGACCGCTCCCATCACGACAGAGACCGCTCCCGTGAAGACTGAGACCGCTCCCATCACGACAGAAACCGCTCCCATGAAGACTGAGATGCTTAACGTTATAGCATTTCACAAAATACCCGATTTATAACCTAAATTCCTTGGCTTCAGCCAAAATTGGATTGATATCAAACCAAGAACCATCCTGATTCCGGTATTCAAATACAAACATACTGCGGAGCAAAAGTTCGTATCTTTCATGACCTCTTAGGTTTTTGTCTTGCGCCACCTCACGCAGTAATTCCCATTCATCGGGCGTAATTGCCAAACTTAGCTCATTGCGGCGTTGTTTAATCACCCTATTTACACACTCGCGCGACAGAGGTGGGTCTTCTTGTTGAAGACAGCGAAATAATAACATTAGCAAATTACGCAAATGACCGCCGCTAACTCGGCAAAGTCTCTCTAAAGTATCAGGACTATCAAAAACCTCAGTAATTAAATTCCGACTTTGTTCCCAACTAACACCAGGAAAAGCCCTCGTCATAACCATCTGTTGCAGCAGCGTGATTCCTTGTGAGAATTGCGAACTATCTTGTAACTGCACGGGAACCATCGGCAAAACCTTGGGGTCTACGCCAAAGCGATTTGTTAACCTACCTAAAGCGTTGGAAAAAATCAACACTAACGGAATGGTATAAACAACATGACAATTTAGCTGATTTAACTGTTCACCGCGTTCCACAAACAGATATTCTGGCTGGTAATGACCGGAAGGCTTCAAAGAATTATCCACTCGGTCGAGATTATCTATAATTACTACCAGTCCTTTTTTACCTTCCTGTTTGAGTTTTTCTCTAGCAGGCTTGAGCAATTCTTTGTTGATTGATTCTAAAATGCCATTGGTGCGCGGTTCTAAATATTGCCGCAACTGACCGCGAAGTTTGGGGCTATCTTTAGTTTTGGCAGTAATCTTGGCAATACCTACAGATAATTCAGCCTCTACCCCAATATCTAGCGGCGTTTGCAAAAACTCAGAAATTTCCGTAAATAGATTTTTAAAGTATCCTGGTTTGAGATTGATTTTGATTGCTTCGAGACTTTGACTCACCTCACGAGCTACTGCCAATAAAATATCTGTAACATCAATATCAGCCATATCCAGGCTTTGGCTAGACTCAAAATAAACCACATGAAATCCCTGCTGCTCTAACTCTGCTTTGAGTCGCAGTAACTCAGTAGATTTGCCACAGCCGATATGTCCGGTAAATAATTGACAGGTAGGTTCTTCAGGTGAAAGGCGGGTGATAGTTCGCCCAAGTTCCTCAATAATCTTGGCACCACGCACTTTAGAGAAATCAATATAATATTGTTTATCCTCTGGTTTGCTTACAACTAAAGTCTTGCTAGGGTTGCAAGCTTTAAAAAACCTTGTTAAATCCAGTTTCATTACAAATCACCTGAAATTAGCCTGATACTCTTGCCCATCTCAGTGGTTATACAGACGGCAAAACCGCTATTTCGGAAAAAACTTCTTCAAAGCGGCTATCTCTATATAAAACCAAAGTCTTGTTGATCCTCCTAAATCCTCCGATAAATTGGAGGACTTTGAAAGGTTTTTGCCCCCCTTAAAAAGGGGGGTTGGGGGATCAAAGCCTGTGGGGTAACTCTAGAACAATTGTGTGTACACCGTAGCCTAAAAGGAGAGAGAAATAGAAGTGAGGTTTTCCAGATGCCATGAAAAATCAGAAATGCATATAGGTTGAGTGAGGTACAAGAACCCCACCCCCAACCACCTCCCCGCTCTTCGAGAGGTGGCTATGACAGTAGGAAAAACTATAACGCAATAAGCAGATGTCTACAATTCCAACTTCTCACCCCGAATCGAATAATCTAACAACTCCATCGGGTGAATAACTGAAATTTTCTTACCTTGCAACTGCAAATGCTTAGTAATTTGCAAAGTACACCCCGGATTAGCAGAAGCAATTAACTCAGCACCAGTATTCAACAAATTCTGCACTTTTTGCCGACCCAATTCTTCAGAAACTTCTGGTTGGAGCATATTATAAACCCCAGCGCTGCCACAACATAAAGCCGCGTCTAGTGGTTCTCTCAACTTCACCCCTGGAATTTGCCGCAATATCTGACGCGGTTGCACGCTAATCTTTTGTCCATGCAATAAATGACAAGCATCTTGATAAACTAAATTCAAAGGTTTATCCATCAGTGGCGAAAGTTTTGCTGTAAACCCAACAGTTGCTAAAAACTCTTGAGCATCTTTAACTTTAGCTGCAAAATCCCTTGCCTTTTCCCGATATTCTGGGTCATCTTCTAAAATGTGACCGTATTCTTTCAAAGTATGACCGCAACCAGCAGCATTGATAATCACAAAATCTACATCCGTCTTGGCAAAACTATCAATCATCTGCCTTGCTAAAGCCTTCGCCTGTTCTGTTTGTCCTTGGTGTTCGGGAAGCGCTGCACAACAACCTTGAGATTTCGGAATCACAACTTCACAACCATTCGCTGTTAAAACCCGCACCGTTGCTTCATTAACTGGCGAGAAAAATAGCCGTTGCACGCAACCCAAAATTACCCCAACTCGGTAGCGCTTTTCACCTTGGGCGCGAATAACAGTAGGCAAATTATCTTGAAAAGATTTGAGAGTAATTTCTGGCAGAATTGATTCCATTGCTGCCAAACGGGGGGAGATTTTATTGAGTAAACCTGTAGCGCGAAAGAATTTAGCAAAACCTAACTTTTGATAAACCAATAACGGAACTAATAAAACCCGTAAAAGATTGGGGTAGGGAAACAGAGAAAATATCAGTTGACGAAAAAATTGGTCTGGCAAACTGCGGGGATAATTTCGTTCAACTTGGTGACGAGTTGCAGAAATTAACTTGTCATACTGCACACCAGAAGGACAAGTACTCACACAAGCAAGGCATCCCAAACAAGAATCAAAATGTTCTACAGTTGCCGTATTTAGAGCAATTTCACCCTCATTAATTGCATCCATTAAATAGATGCGCCCTCTAGGTGAATCCATCTCTTTGCCAAGCACCCGATAACTGGGGCAAGTCGAGAGACAAAACCCACAATGTACACAACTATCAATCAACTTTGGGTCAGGCGGATGACTCTCATCAAACCCCTTCAAATTCTTTAAACTAGCCGTATTATTAACAGAATTATCTGAAACTTGCATATTTCTCTCTTTCCCCTCTTCCTTTGAGTCCTTTGCGTCTACGCGGTTTGTTAAAACTAAATCCCACCCACAAACCGCCCAGGACTTAAAATATTCTTACTATCAAACTGTTCCTTAATACGGCGCATCAACGGCAAAGCATTCCCCGTATAACCCCAAACATCTATTTGTTCTTTAACCGCCATTGGTGCTGACAAAATTGTTAAAAAACCTCTATTAACTTGAGTGCGTAGGCGCAGCCCGCCGTAGGCATCGCTTCCAGCGGAGCGTAGCTCATCGCGCACTTTCAAAACTTGATTTTTATCCTCTAATTGTAACAAACCCAAACCACTACTTATATGAATTAAACCCAACTCCACCTGAGTTAAAATTTCCACAGCAGCAGTAGGTAACACTCCTATTTTGCAAGTAATTACAGATTCTGTGGCAGTAGTATGTATTCGTTCTTGCAATCTCTGCCATAGATTAGCCTCATCACCATCTGCAAAAATTGCCCCGTTTAAACCTAACTTTTGCCCTACTTCCAAAACTCGGTTTGACTGTTCCTTAACACTCTCACTAATACTTTGAAAGCGGGCAATTAATCCCAGTCCTTCACCCAAACCTAAGCTGGACACCAATTTAGTTGATAGCAAATCAGCCTGAACTGGTGTTAATGCCGAACCTCGAAGAATATCAGCCGCTTGGGATACAGCCTCTGCACTGCCGGTTAGTACTACCGTCCCCGATGCCTCTGGTAGCGGATATACACGAAAAGTTAGTTGACTAATAAAGCCTAACGTACCATAAGACCCAGTAAGCAACTTCATCAAGTCATATCCGGCAACATTTTTAACTACTCTTCCCCCAGCTTTAGCGACTTGTCCATCAGCGCGCACAAAGCTAATACCTAGTAACTGGTCGCGCACACTACCATAACGTTGTCGTAGAGAACCTGTATCACCTGTGGCAACAATACCGCCAATGGTTGCTGACTCTGGTGCTGTAGGGTCAAGGGCAAGAAATTGCTGCGACTTTGCTAAGAGTGCTTGCAAATCTGAGAACTTCATCCCAGGTTCTACTGTGACAGTCAAATCCCCAACAGCGTGTTCAATCAGTTGGTTGATGCGTTCTGTACTAACTACGACATTAACGTTCTTAGCTAAACCGCCCCAGCTAAGTTTACTGCCACTACCACAGGGGAGGACACGCCAGTTGTTACTGTAAGCTGTAGCGATGACTGCGGCTAGCTGTTGTTGGGTGCGGGGATAAACGATACAACTGGGAGAATTTCCAGAAGCTATAGCTTGTTGGATAAGTTTTTGCTGCCCTATTTCGATATTTTCCCAAAGGCAAACAGCATTTTCTTCGCCGACGATAGATGCAAAATCAGAAGCGCAGACGCCTTGCGGCCTGTCGTTAGACATCGCTTTCATTAAGTTTATTTTTTTACGCCCTACATCTAATTTACTGGCTAACCTGACCAAAAAAGCGCTGAGGTTATTTTAAGGGCTGGAGCTTTGCCTCCCTGCTCGCCTTAGAGCCAACGATAGCGTGGTGGATTAACGTTGTTCATATTTTCAACGCACGGGATTTCTTGTCTTCCCCTGCTCGTTTCCTTCTGTCTCTAGGGGGAATACAACAATGGCAGGTTTGCGTATATTAGTTTACTTGTCTCTAACCTTTTGTTAAATTAACCTTAATGTAAGCTAAACGTATTTGTTTACTGTACTTAGGTTATCAGCTAAAAACTAGCCATTCAGCCCGCTAGGCATAGGTGCAAAGTTCCGTTCTGTCTCTAGGAGAAATGAAGCAATGGGGCCGATGTTTATTAATGCCAACGATTGGCCACATATAGCATTTCGATTGTCTTTGGCGCTCCTGGTTGGTTGCTTGATTGGATTTAATCGTCAGCAAGGGGGTAGACCAGCAGGAATGAGAACATTTATGCTCGTAAGTATGGGGGCAGCAATATTCGTAATGATTCCTTTGCAGGCTGAGAGTGGGAGTCCCGATGATGCCGCCAATGCGCTGAGTCGTACAATTCAAGGTGTAGCTACCGGGATAGGATTTCTCGGAGCCGGATTGATTTTACATGAATCTCCTAGAAAATCTGCGGCACCAAAGGTAAAAAATTTAACTACAGCCGCCTGTATCTGGACTGCGGCCGGTTTGGGGGCTGCGATCGGTTGTGGTCTGTGGCAAATGGGATTATTAGGAGGGTTACTGACCCTGATTACCCTCAGTGGGGTAAAGCGGCTCAATGGCGCATTTGTATTTCTCAAGGGTCGGGGTAAACAAGGGACGACTCAGGATCTAAAAACCATCTCTGATGAAGATGATGATTGACCGTCGCTACACATCTAGGTATGCAGTTCAAATCAAGTCAAGCCGATCTGATTCCTTTACAGTATTTTATTAAAGAATAATTCTTGGTTTCTTAGCTCATTTTAATCACTTGCTCAGGGCTAATTTAGAGCGTAGACGCATTAGCGAAGCGGTAACGACGTTCGCGTAGCGTCTCGCAGAGAAGGAGCGTCAGCGGCTTGTCGTTCAGACATCGCTGATTATATAGCAGTTATGCTTGGGAGCAGTTCTTCCTAGAAGCAAGGGAGAGAACCCCATAATTGAAGGAGGCAGAAGGCAGAAGGTCTTATTCACAAGGGGATTCAGACCCCTCCTGAATAAAAGCCACCAAATTAAAAATTTGGTGGAGGTCTTAAACCCAAGTTCCCTCCGGTCACGGGCAGGAGTTAGGGGTCAGTTTTCCTCTACTCTTGAACTGCCCCCTAACTCCTGCCTTCGTTGATAAATTTAGTTGTTCTAAAACCCTTACTCCCCTGCCTCTTTGATCATGAATGTAGGGAATCCCGTACTGGAGTTGATTGTCCAGTTAACCGGAAAATAGAAAATAATAGATAGATGGACAAACGATATTTTTTACAAGCTAGTGCAGTAATAGTTGGCACAGCATTGTTATCAAGGTATATTTACAACAATCAGGAGTCAGAAGCCATGACAACTTCTAAGAGTGGATTTGAAATTACTAAACCTGAAGAAGAATGGCGCACCATCTTAACACCAGAACAGTTTCGTGTATTGCGTAAACACGGGACTGAACGCCCTCACACCAGCCCATTGGATAAGGAATACGACCAAGGCACTTATTATTGTGCTGCGTGTGAACAGCCACTGTTTACCTCTGATACCAAATTTAACAGTGGTACAGGCTGGCCTAGCTTTTTTAACCCAATTGAAGGTGCGATCGCTACTACTGTAGATAGGTCGTTGTTTATGACCAGAACTGAAGTGCATTGTAGTCGTTGTGGTAGCCATCTTGGTCATGTTTTTGATGATGGCCCTGCACCCACTGGCAAACGCTATTGCATGAACGGGGTTTCGTTGAAGTTTACTCCTGCCTAATTTAGAATTTAGTAGCCCAATAAATAGCTCATCGTAGACATCGCACGCATTAACGCCCATTGGTGTCAACCTAACGCGAAATGGGCAGTTAGAAACCGCACGCAAGGTGCTTCAAGTCGGCACAACCGCCCAACGCACTGGCTCGTCTACACAAACAAAACCCACCTCCGTGGGTTTCAAAACTTTGATTTGACCTTAGTCCGCAGAGGCGGACTTTGCCTGTGTAGCTGCGTACTCCTACGGAGAAGCGAGCTACACGCAGTGTGCCGCAGGCAATTCCATTCGCCAAGGCTTAAGTTGACACCAATGATTAACGCCACGCTCCTACACCGATTGCAAGCAATACGGTGTAGGTAACTGAAATCTTCTAAATTCTCAGATTTTGAGGCTTGACCAAGGGTGAGTAAACTTTTGAGAATAACTTCTCCTACTCAATGCTACTAAACGAAGTATTTTCAATATCAAGAAATGCAACTCTTGGTCTTCGCTAAAGCTATCTACTTAAATCGTCCTATTTCTTTGGTTCGTTTTTATCCTTTTTGTCTTTGGGATCTTTTTTAGGTTTTTTAACTTCTTTATTACTTTTTCTTTCCTTCGACATCAGCGTTCTCCAATTAAGTTAGTCAGTGAAAACTTCCACATTTTGCCATTAGTAAATCAAAAGATGACTTACCTGATATTTTTTTAAGGCAAAAAAGAAAGTATTAGACATAAATGTTACTAACTATCATGATACGATGTTGTTTGATTTAATGTAGCTTGAATCTATATTGCTAGAGCTTACCTAAATTCCATAAAGACTTAGGTTACAGGGTACAAGGGATAATTTTCTTTAGTGTCGTAACAATTCTCTATGAAGATGCACAGAATATAAAGACTTGAAACTCCATCGCAAACAAAGGAATTATTCTATGCAGGCTTACATAGGTTTGGTATCACCTGTAACCTATCCCGTTTTGAATTCCTAACTCCCTTTACTATTGCTCCAACAATTTTATCCTCTGCCACCAACGATTTAGCGGATAATAGACTACAGGTGCCCACAGACTACTAAGAATGGCAGAGGCTAAGGCAACACGTTGGTAATATGTCCAAATATCTGTTAATTTGCGCTCATTTCCCATCAAAGTTAATTGCAACCCAAAGATGGTTTCTGCTAGAACTGCCATAACAAAGACAATTACAGCGATCGAAATAAAATCTTCTTCGATAAAACGCTGCTTCTGTAGCAGAGCAGTTAAAATTCCCACTATACCTAAACTGAGGGCATGAGTAGGGTTAGGTGATGTCATTGAATCTTGAAGTAGCCCTAGAACTATACCTGCGAATGCGCCAGCAAACACCGTGCGCTTCACACTCCAAGCTACCACCCAAATTAACAGCCAGTTAGGGCCAATTCCCAATAATTCCATACCTGGCAGGCGAGTTGGTAATAACAGTAAACATAACAGTACAGAACTAGCCGTCACTATCCAACCCAGCAACTGACGTACACCAGGATGCCAACGGGAAAGTGGCTGGATTTGAAATTTCGATTTTCGTCCTGACGATTTTGGCTTTTTCTGCCTGCTGTGACTAAATGCAGGAATCTTCATTTTTCTATAGATTTTTTGAAGAATTTACTTAGACTTTTGGGTTTCCGACTCTTGGTTTTCTGGCTTTGGATAAACAGCTACCCAATCAAGAGAGCGAATTGGTGGAAAAAGCTCAATTTTCGCCACTGATGCGGGAAGTTTCTTTAAATCCAGTGACTTGATTCGTCCTACTGCCAAGCCAGATGGATATTTCTGACTATAAGTAGATGTGGAAACTAAATCTCCTACTTTGACATTTGGGACTTTTTCATAAAACTCCAGCACAGCTTCGGCAGAAGAATCTCCTCGCAAAACACCTTTAGCTGCTGTGCGACTAACTGATACACCCACTTTACTTTTAAGATCACTGATTAACAACACACGGCTAGTATTGGGAGTTACACTCTCCACTAGACCCACCAATCCGCCATCTGCTTTGACTATAAAGCCTTCCTGAATCCCTGCATTCGTACCGCGATTCAGGGTAACCTGTTGCCACCACTGATCAGCACTACGTCCTATTACCCGTGCTGGAATTGGCCGTGATGCCAACGGCTCTTTTTCTACATAGCCTAATAAATCTTGTAGCTTTGTTTTTTGACTTTCCAAATCTACTATACGGGTTTGCAATTCCAATATCCGAGCATCTCTAAGACGTTCTTCTCGAGTTGGCCCTGACTGCAACATCTCTAACGGACGGGTAATTGCCTGGTATGTCTCAAGCACTAATTCACCTTGAGTTTGTCGCAATACCCAAGCACTACTAACTACTAAAGCTAACAACCCAATTTGTAACCCTTTATGATCCCACCAACGCCGTATTGTAACCATATATACCTTTATACACTTACATAATTAAGTTCTACTTGGATTCTCTTTATATAGAACCCAAATAGAACTCAAATAGAACTCAAGTCTGATATTTTTTTGCTACATATTGCGAGAGCTTTCGGTGACAACTCGTTCTAACTGTTTGAAGTTTTCTAACACACGACCTGTTCCCAGCACAACACAGGAAAGAGGATCAGCAGCAATATGGGTCACAATCCCCGTTTCATGGCTAATGAGGGTATCTATGCCTTTGAGCAAAGCACCACCACCAGCTAACATAATACCTCTGTCAATAATGTCTGCTGCTAGTTCTGGAGGTGTACGTTCCAGTGTCCGCTTCACGGCTTCTATAATTACTGATAGCGGTTCCAACATACTTTCACGGATTTCTGGGCCTTTGATTGTTACAGTTCGCGGTAGACCAGAAAGCAAGTGTAAGCCTCGGATTTCCATCATGGCATCATTATCATCATTAGTAGGATAGGCAGAACCAATCCGAATCTTGATGTCCTCGGCAGTACGTTCACCAATGACTAAGTTATGAACTTTCTTAATATACTGAATGATCGCTTCAGTCAGCTCATCTCCAGCAATGCGTACTGATTCGCTGATTACTGTACCTTGAAGACTCAGTACTGCAACTTCTGTTGTACCACCACCAATATCGATGATCATGTTGCCAGTGGGTTCGGCAACAGGTAGTCCTGCGCCAATTGCTGCAGCTACAGGTTCATCGATTAAATACACTTTTCTTGCTCCTGCTTGGTGAGCCGCATCCATCACAGCTCGCCTTTCTACTCCTGTAACGCCACTAGGAATACCAATGACAATCCGGGGTAAAATTAAAGATTTACCTTCATTCACACGCTGAATAAAGCTTTTCAGCATCAGCTCGGCTATATCGAAATCAGCGATTACACCATCACGCAAAGGGCGGAGGGCAATCACATTTCCAGGTGTGCGACCGAGCATTTTTTTGGCTTCTTCTCCTACTGCCAGTGCTACCTTTTCGTTAACATCGATAGCAACTACAGAAGGCTCTTGCAGTACAATACCTTTACCAGATACATAAACGAGGGTGTTAGCAGTACCGAGGTCGATACCCATATCCCATGATGTGCGAAAGTTTCTAAAAATACCCACGCGTTTCTAAGCCCCCTATGTGCGATACTTTTTGACTACAACGGTAAGAGTTGATTTGATTATGTTTGTATCCTGAGTTGAGTAAACTAGACTATATGTTTATATGATTCCCAGGAATATTTACTATGTCTCAGGTGTGTATGTTTTGATATTCTCTGGTTAACTTAGTATATCCGTATAGTTTTATGTGTTTCTCCAAGTAGTATGTATAATTTTTCAAGTCAACTATATTGTTAACTGTTTAATACATTATTTTCAAGTGTTTCACAATTCGCTATGATGAAAGTCGGCATTTGCAAGTACGCTTGTACTAAGAGGTAACCCATATGAGTATTAATATTGTCACCCTTGTGGGCCGTGTAGGTAGCGACCCTGATATAAAATATTTTGAGTCTGGTAGTGTTAAGTGTAGATTGACACTAGCTGTAAAAAGACGATCGCGCAACAGCGAGGAACCTGACTGGTTCACTCTAGAATTATGGGATAAGACGGCCGAGGTAGCAGGTAATTATGTGCGTAAGGGAAGCCTAATTGGTATAAAAGGTTCTTTAAAGTTTGACTCATGGAGCGATCGCCAAACAGGAGCAAACCGTTCTACACCGATTATTAGAGTAGACCAACTAGATTTATTAGGCTCTAAGCGCGATGGAGAAAGTGGTGCAGGAGATATGTCTTCAGAACATTTTTAATTGGGCATTGGGCATTGATTATTAGTCCTTTGCCCTCACAAATGACAAAGGACTAATGACTAATAACTAATTTGTAGTGTCACGGATGCTTCTACTTGTTGTTCACCACCAACGATAGGGGTGGAAGCATCTGCATTGGCTAACTTTGCAGCCTCAGCCCTTAAAAACATTGGTGGTGGAGGCGCACTGGCATTATTAACTTGAATGCTCACCACTTCTTTGGATTTGAAACCCAAGGCACTGAAAACCGCATCAGCTTGCTGCTGGGCATCTTGAGTAGCTTCTTTTAATGCTTGTTTTTGAGCAGCCGCGATCGCTTCATCATTAGCAACAAAACTAATACCGTTAATTTGTGTCGCACCCGCTTTCACTGCATTATCCAATAATGTACCAGCTTTTTCGGTAGGAATCCTAAAACTCACAGTGTTATTGGCAGCATAGCCTGTAATCCTCTGCACATTGTTGGTGTAACTGTAAACTGGATTAAGCTGAATACCAGTAGTTTGTAATTTTTCGACATTTTGGCTCTTGAGGAACGCAACTACAGCCGATGACCTCCGGGCGGCTTCTTGTTGTACCTCTTGGGCTGTTTTCCCTTGAATCTCCACTCCTAAACTGACTTGCGCCAAGGTTGTAGGAATTGCTTCAACTCCGCGACCATTGACAGTAAGGGTTCGCCACAATTTATCCTTTTCTTGGGCCAATGCAGGCAGTGTAATAGTTACACAGAAAAGCATTGCTAAAGGCAGTATTTTCCACAGGTTTCCATTGGAAAACTGAGAACCGAGTAAAGCGGCTCTAGTCATAAGATTTGCACTCCTCAAAGTATCCACAGATGTTTTGAATAAAGGTATGTAGCAATATTATGGGACTGTTGAGAGTCAACAGTTACCATCAGTTTTTCACAACTGAAGTGCGATCGCTAGATACGATTTGTATGTTCTTACTTTGACACTGCTACAGTTAAAAGCTGAAATGGTTACATTTTTTGAAACTAAAGAACATTACTTAGTACGCCACGGCGTAAATAAAGTCGGAAAATTATTCTTACTTCAATTTGGAATGGGACGCTTAATTAAGCTCATCCCATTTTGAAAAGGGGATGGGACAACACGAAAGACTGTTAACCATCAACAACGTCTCTCATTCCATCTTTAAAAAGAGTGGGTTTTCCCGACGCCTTTTTATAAATTTATCAACTTTGACTTGCTGCAATTTTCTAGACTGTCTGTAGTCCCGGTTTCCAAAGTCTACTGGCAGCAATTGATTGAGTTGACAAATGGCACAAATAAATTTATGCAAGCTGCCAATAGCATCTCCACAGATAGCCGTTTTTCAGAAACGCGTCAAAATCAAAGAGAAGGATTTTCACGGAACCCATGTATTTGTTAAATCCAATCAACTTCTCTTTTCCTCTGCTGGCTACGGCAACAGAAGCCGCAGACAGTTCAATGGTAGTAGCAGCAGTGTTACTAAGCTTAGTAGTAGTTTATCTCGCCAGCAAAGTTGGTGGAGAGTTATCAAACCGAGTGGGTTTGCCGCCTGTCTTAGGCGAACTATTAGGTGGTGTGGTAGTGGGCATTTCTGTTTTCCACCTTTTAGTGTTTCCAGAAGGCAGCACAGATAGTTCTAACTCTTTGATCATGTCCTTCCTGCAAATCACTGCTGGTTTAACTCCTGAAGCCAGCCCCGCGGTGTTTGCAGCTCAGTCTGAGGTGGTTTCGGTTTTAGCAGAATTGGGTGTGATCATCCTACTGTTTGAAATCGGCTTGGAGTCGAACTTAAAAGATTTATTGGCAGTTGGTATCCAAGCTACCATTGTCGCAGTAGTGGGGGTAGTAGTACCCTTTGCCGCTGGTACTGTGGGACTGATGACTTTGTTTGGTATTGGTGCTGTACCCGCAATTTTTGCAGGGGCGGCTTTGACTGCCACTAGTATCGGTATTACTTCCAAGGTGCTGTCAGAGTTGGGGCGACTCAATTCTAAAGAAGGGCAGATTATTTTGGGCGCTGCCGTAATAGACGACGTTTTGGGAATCATCGTTTTAGCGGTAGTTGCCAGCCTAGCTAAAGATGGCGTGGTGGATGTCAGCAAAGTCATCTATTTGATTATCAGCGCCACTGGTTTTATTTTGGGAGCAATCCTACTAGGCAATGTTTTCAATAAGTCCTTTGTGGCGATCGCTGATAAACTCAAAACACGCGGTGGACTGGTTATACCAGCATTTATCTTTGCCTTTGCTATGGCATACCTTGCCGCCGTCATCCACTTAGAAGCAATTCTGGGAGCTTTTGCGGCAGGTTTAGTCCTAGAAGAGACAGATAAGCGCAAACAACTGCAAAGCCAAGTCTGTCCGATTGCCGATATGTTAGTGCCAATTTTCTTTGTGACTGTTGGGGCAAAAACCGATTTGGGAGTATTAAACCCAGCAATTCCCGACAATCGAGAAGGTCTAATTATGGCAACTTTCCTGATCATAGTAGCCATTCTCGGTAAAGTAATCACAGGCTTAAGCGTGTTTGGTCAACCGGAAATCAACCGTTTAGCAATCGGTGTGGGGATGATTCCCAGGGGCGAAGTCGGATTAGTGTTTGCTGGTGTCGGCGCAGCCAGTGGCGCTCTCTCGAAACCATTAGGGGCGGCAATTATCATGATGGTTATCTTGACAACCTTTTTAGCTCCTCCCTTATTACGATTTGTATTTCCAGATCCAAAAACCGTGGATGCAGGCTCAGATCAACTAATTTTAGACGGTTCCTCTGGAACCTCGTTGGTAATTGAACCACCTCAGTCGAGAGTGCCAGCATCAAATGATAGTGGCAATTTGGAAGTAACCCCAGAATCTGGCGATCGCTAATCAAAGTCTTGGGTAAATTCTTACTGAGTTCTGAGTAATTTTCGCTCAGAACTCAGGACTCTGAATTCAGTACTATCACCGTACTTTGAAGATTTTGTGATCGTGCAGTGGAAACTTCCCGTAGCAAATTTCCGTCCCGTGTAATTGTAGAATAATCGTTTGTTTCTAATTTTTACTAGCATTTAGAATGTTATTTATTTCTAATCTCCCTTGGCTTGTTGGCCTTTATCTGAATATTTTTTAGGTAATTGGGGAGTAACACCCATAAATCTTGCTAGATCATCTCCCAGTAATGGGAATTATTTACTTAGCGTATTGATGGCAACGAACAAAAAACAGTTATCAGAAAACGGTTATCAGTTATTAGTTTTCTAGCTTCTTTAGGAGTCAGAGTTTCTACCTCTACAGGTGGAGGTTTTCACATGGGGATTTAAACCCAATTATGAAACTTGGTACTGATTTAAGTATGTGTTTATACCAGCTTAAAAATCAAAAAAGGCATCAAAGGCGAAGTTTAGGTGGTGGCGGTGTGATGATTTACCAATGAGTTGAGATATTGACGGCTCCCATGAACTTGAATTAGGAGAAAGGACTGTGAAATTACACTGGTTATTACCCAGCGCTATTGGAACTATCTTCATGCTATCGTCGCCTGCAATGGCCGCGAGACTTGAATCTTGGCGCTTTGATGCCAATCAAAACAGGCTGGAAATTAATACTGTGGGAGCAGTTCAACCCCAGGCACAACTAATTTTTAACCCCACTCGGCTGGTAATTGATTTGCCAGGAACCACATTTGGGCGTCCGCAGGTAACTCAACAGGTAGGCGGTGGAATTCGCTCGATTCGGGTTGGGCAGTTTGATACAGAAACAACACGTATAGTTGTCGAACTGACACCTGGTTATACTTTAGACCCCAAACGAGTAAAATTTGCTGGTGCAACTGGCGATCGCTGGACGGTGCAATTACCTAGACCAGAAGTCGATAGAGTAGCCTCGTCTCCCACTTTATCTCCTAGAAGTGCTTACAGTGTTGTTACTCCAAACTCTGAGCTTCAACCTAATATTTCAAGGGTTGCCACTACTACACGAGGGGCGACTCAAATTGAGAGCTTACAAGTCACAGGCGATGGGTTGTTCGTCCGCACCAGTGGTGGCAATCCCCCAATTCAGGTAATTCGCAGCCGCGATCGCGCTACTATCTTCGTAGATATCTCTGGCGCATCTTTATCATCACGTCTGGCGCAACAGAATAATATACCCGTTAATAAACATGGTGTTAGCCGTGTTGAATTCACCCAGCTACAAACCCAACCTCCTGGTGTCCGCTTGAGTTTACGGGTAGACAAAAATAGCCCAGACTGGCGAGCAACTAATAGTAACGGCGGTGGTTTGGTGATTCTACCCAGTCGTGTTGTTACACTTCCTGGAAGTAATAATTCTAATAGTCAGTCAGAACCCGTTTCCCTTCCCAGCAGAACATCTGCCAACAACTCACCAGCAACAATTGAGTCTGTGCAACTGGCTGATAATGGCACACAACTGCTAATTAGAGCCGACCAAACTTTATCTGCCACGGGAACTTGGGATAGATCCTCAGGCCTGTTTCGCCTCACAATTCCCAATGCCAAGTTAGCTCCTAGAGTTACAGGCCCTACTTTTGCTCCCAATAGCCCCATTCTCCGGGTACGTCTGCAACGGCAAGAACCCAACACAGTCGTTGTCTTAATTCAACCAGCAGCAGGAGTACAACTTGGGCAACCCAGGCAAATTGGTGACCAGCTTCTGACTTTACCGATACAAGGCTCTCGTCGAATTGTTGCAATCCCCCCCGCAAGACCCCCCTTTGCTTTACCTGGGCTACCACCGCCAAACCGGGGCCCATTCCCAGACCCTAATAATCCCAATCCCCAGCCCCCAAGACAACCACAGCGTTCAGTTACCAGGGGGCGAGTGGTAGTCCTGATTGACCCCGGACATGGCGGTAAAGACCCTGGAGCAGTAGGTCTTGGGGGACTACGCGAAAAAGATATTCTTTTGCCTATTAGCAAACGAATAGCTCAGGTCTTGCAGCAAAATGGCGTACAAGTAGTTATGACGCGAGATTCTGACTATTTCGTTACCCTTCCCGGACGGGTGAAGTTAGCAGAGCGAGCAAATGCTGATATCTTTGTTAGCATTCATGCGAATGCAGTCGGGCCAGGTCGTTCGGATGTCAGTGGCTTAGAAACCTATTATTACGATAGTGGTTTGGGTCTAGCTCGCACTGTCCATAATAGTATTCTCCAAAGTGTAAATGTCAGAGATAGGGGAGTGCGGCGAGCCAGATTTTTTGTCCTTAGAAAAAGTTCTATGCCTTCTATTCTCGTAGAAACAGGTTATTTGACTGGTCGAGATGATAACGCTAAACTCAGAAGCTCTGCTTACCAAAATCAAATGGCAGATGCGATCGCTCGTGGCATCCTTCAGTATCTAAAGAGAAGATAAGGAATTTATTCAAAATAATTGAGTAAATACATCTAATCTTTACCATTTTTATCCAAATTTAGTAGTACAACAATTTCAGTATTCTTGCGGCGGGACAGGAGTAGCTTCTTTGTTATTGTCATCTGATGCTTTGCAAGTCAAATTTATATAGGCTCATGGCATGGCAAAATCAGAGGATCGTGCTATATTCTACGCCATTAGCTGTGTCTTAATACCAGCACAAAACTCAAGTGTGCGCGGTGACGGTGTGAGGATTAGCCAATATGTTGAGATGTTGACGGCTCCCATGAATGTGAATCAGGAGAAAAGACTGTGAATTTACGCTGGTTGCTATCCAGTACTATTGGAACTATCTTCATGCTGTCGTCGCCGGCAATGGCCGCGAGACTCGAATCTTGGCGTTTTGATGCCAACCAAAATCGCCTGGAATTTAATACTTTGGGGGATGTTCAACCCCAAGCACAATTAATTTTTAACCCCACTCGTTTGGTAATTGATTTGCCAGGCACCACATTTGGGCGTCCGCAGTTAACCCAACGGGTGGGTGGTGGAATTCATGCTATCCGTATTGGGCAATTTGACGAGCAAACAACGCGCATAGTCGTTGAACTCACTCCTGGTTATACTTTAGACCCTAAGAGAGTACAATTTGTTGGCACAACTGGCGATCGCTGGACAGTGCAATTACCTACGCCAGAAGCCGAAAATGTACCCTCAAATCCTGGGGGGCAACAAGAGCAAGCTATAGCAACAGAGACTTCACCGAGAACATCTCCACCAGTATTCTCTCCAAGAAATATTTACAAGGTGGTGAGAACAGGCCCTGTCAATCCACTTAAAAACGGAATGCTTGCCGCCAGAGTTACTCAAATTGAGAACTTACAAGTCACAGGCGATGGTTTTTTCATCCGTACCACTGGTGGTAATCCTCAGATTCAGGTAAATCCTAGCAACGAGCAAAGGGCAATTAACATTGATATTGCTGGCGCTACTTTATCACCAAATCTAAGGCAGCGCGATTTGCCGATTAATCGGTATGGTGTCAGCCGCATTCAGTTCAGCCAACTACAAACAAGCCCATCTGTTGTTCGCATGACGTTACAGGTGGACGAAAATAGTCAAAATTGGCGAGCAACCACTAGCAGTGTTGGTGGTTTTGTGATTCTGCCCAGTCGTGGCATTGCCCAGCTGCCTGGAAATAATAGTCCACGCCCTATACCATCTACTAACACCTCACCTGCTACTATTGAGTCTGTGCAATTGGCTGGTAATGGCACACAATTGCTAATTAGAGGCGACAAAAATTTATCTGCTACAGGAGGCTGGGATAGAACCTCTGGTCTGTTCCGCATCACTATCAACAATGCTCAGTTAGCTCCCAAGGTTACAGGCCCTACTTTTAATGCTAATAGTCCTATCCTTCGGGTTCGCCTGCAACCACAAGAATCGAATACTGTCATCGTCTTGGTTCAACCAGCAGCCGGAGTGCAAATTGGGGAACTAAATCAGGTTGGCAACCAGCTTTTGGCTTTAGAATTACAAAGCTCTCGTAGCCTCACACCCCCCATTGCTTTACCTCCTCTGCCATCGGCAAACCAAGGTCAATCTCCAAACCCCATAGATAATCCCCGTCCTATCTTCCAGCCACAGCCAGCCCCCTCGGTTCCCAGAGGAAAATTGCTAGTAGTTATTGACCCAGGACATGGTGGAAAAGACCCAGGTGCTCCTGGTCTGGGTGGACTGTTAGAAAAGGATGTAGTCTTGCCTATTGGTAGAAGGGTAGCAGCCATTTTAGAGCAAAATGGTGTACAAGCAGTGCTAACGCGGGATGCTGACTTTTTCGTAGAACTTCAAGGACGGGTAAATATTGCCGAGCGAGTTAATGCAACTTTGTTTGTCAGCATTCACGCTAATTCCGTTGATCGTCGTCCTGATGTGAATGGGTTAGAAGTATATTATTATGATAGCGGTTATGCTCTGGCTGAAGCAGTTCGCAATAGCATCCTCCAGAACATCGATACAATCAAAGACCGGGGAACCCGCAAAGCCAGATTCTACGTTCTCAGGAAAAGCTCTATGCCTTCGATTTTAGTAGAAGCAGGCTATATGTCTGGTCGAGAAGACAATCCTAGATTGGGAACACCAGAGTATCAAAATCGGATGGCAGATGCGATCGCTAGTGGCATTCTAAAATACTTACAGCGTTAATATAGTACAAATTATTAATTAAAAGGTCGTATTTAGCCTGCTTTAACCTCCATAATTTAGTGGTCAATTAGCAAATTGTCTGCTAAATTCTGTATTTTAAATCCCAAAACTTAAATTAATATCTGCCTGTGTATTCATCTTCGATCTTTGATGCGAATCTTGACGATTTTTCGGCTCTTGAACCCCAACGTGCCCCAATTGGCATCTTTGATAGTGGTGTGGGTGGACTGACGGTACTGCGACAAGTATATCGGCAACTCCCCAATGAATCAATTGTTTACTTTGGGGATACAGCTCGACTTCCTTACGGAATTCGTTCACAAGCAGAAATTTTACAATTTACGCGTGAAATTATTACCTGGCTACAACAGCAGCAGGTAAAAATGGTAATTATGGCTTGCAACACCAGTTCTGCCCTAGCCCTAGAAACGGTGCGTCAAGAATTCAACATACCCATTTTGGGAGTAATCCTACCGGGTGCAAAAGCTGCGGTGCAGCAAGGAAAGCGGATTGGTGTAATTGCTACTCCAGCTACGGCGAAAAGTAATGCTTATAAGCACGCCATAATTGAAATTGCTCCTGATGTCCAAGTGTGGCAAGTTGGATGTCCTGAGTTTGTGCCACTCATCGAGCAAAATCGGATTCACGACCCCTACACTGCTGAAGTTGCACGAGCTTACCTAGAGCCTTTACTAGAGCAGGAAATTGACACCTTAGTTCATGGCTGTACCCATTATCCCCACCTGACACCAGTATTGCGATCGCTCCTCCCCTCTCAAGTCCAACTAGTTGATCCAGCTGTTCATGTTGTGGCAGCTTGTGCCCAAGAGCTAGATTTACTAGGCTTAAAAAATACCCACCTACCACTGCCAACTCGCTTCGCCGTCAGCGGGTGTCCACAACAATTTTCCCAGTCAGGAGTGCAGTGGCTAGGCTATACCCCAATGGTTGAAGAGGTTTGCTTCACTGATACTGCTATTTCCCAACTCCAATAAAACTAATTTGTCCTTAGTCATTGGTCATTTACAAATGCCCAATGCCTATTGACTATTAACTACTTCAGTTACCTTTGTCCTTATTGGTATCTCCTGCTTGTGTTTTCCTTCGGCAGATGGAGAGATTGTCGGAACAGTCTTTGTACCTGTTCGCTTCGCCAGTGCTAATAACAGGTAAACTGTAAACAAATATCCAGACGCTAAAATAAAAATCATCATCGGTATACTTCCGTAAATCATTGTTCTACCAGCACCGTTTCAAACGAATATAAAATTCCATAAAATTAGTGAAACCTCAGCTAACCAAGTACATTCTTGATTGCTGTAGTTTTCTATGGTAAAATTACCTATAGAGATTTCATCTCTCTACGGTTAAAGAATTTATTGTCTAATGGGCTTCTTGCAGACCATAGATCCCACAGCAGTTAAATTGCCATTTAGCAATCTAAAACTACGGTTCTCAGCGATCTACTTGATCTGCATTATTTTTATTAACACTGCTATGAAAAGAGCAATGCTTGCGCTTGACATACGCTGAAGACGTGTAGCGACTTCCCACAGGGATATCGCATAGCTCCAAATCAGGAGTTTTGCATATCGTAACAAAGCTCAAAGGAATTATTCCCTTAATCTCAACTACGACTAATTATTTTAGACTTACATCACCGACACAGTATTATCACTTAGTAAGTGAATTACTTTTGGGGTGTGACTATCTGAAAAATTTAAAATTCCTATATTTTAGCGTAACACAACGACCCTGATTTTGAAGCCTACTCGACTGCTAAATTTCAAATTTTTTGAATAGCTACACTTCAGTCTTAAAGAAATTTAGTCTTACCTATTAGTCTCACATTTAATTTTTACCCATTTTGTCAATAAGTAAAATTGCTTAATTTTTTTCAACCTGTGGCGGCAAACGTCTAATGGGAAACTACTTAATCCAATTTAAGCTAATATTTGTTTTCTTTTACTAAAAATTCATATTTTAAGTTAGTTTAAAATCCGACTTACCAAAAAATAAGCATAATTGCTTATTGACAAATATGCTATGAACTTTAATTATCACCGATATACTCATGAAAATGGGATTACCTTATGAAAACTTTGCGCTGGCACAGGGTTATCTTAAAATGAGTGTAGGATATGTAAACTTTCGTAACCTAAGTCAGAGTCCGCCCATCCATGACCCCAGCCACCTCCCTGTTTACCCCTGTGGAAGCAGACCTGCGACTACTAGCAGATAACCTAAAGCAGCTAGTTGGAAATCGCCACCCCATCCTGTTTATGGCAGCCGAACATCTATTCGGAGCTGGGGGAAAGCGTATCAGACCAGCAATTGTCCTGCTAATATCGCGGGCTACAATGTTAGCTCAAGAGATTACACCGCGTCATCGCCGCCTAGCTGAGATTACAGAAATGATTCACACAGCAAGCTTAGTACATGACGATGTGGTAGATGAATCAGATACGCGGCGAGGCGTTCCTACCGTTCATAGTTTGTTCGGTAATCGAATTGCCATATTAGCAGGAGATTTTCTTTTTGCCCAATCGTCCTGGTATTTAGCAAACTTGGACAATTTAGAGGTGGTAAAACTCCTTTCAGAAGTAATTATGGATTTGGCTACTGGGGAGATCCAGCAGGGATTAAATCGTTTTGATGCTGGCATTTCTATTGATACTTATCTCCAGAAGAGTTATTACAAAACAGCTTCATTAATCGCTAACAGTTCTAAAGCTGCTGGGTTACTTAGTGAAGTTTCACAAGAAACTGTTGAGCATCTGTATAGCTACGGTCGTCATTTTGGTATAGCATTTCAAATTGTTGATGACATTCTAGATTTCACCAGTACAGCAGATACCTTGGGTAAACCTGTGGGGTCGGATCTTAAAAGTGGTAATTTAACTGCACCTGTTTTATTTGCTTTAGCCCAAAAACCATCTTTGGAAGTGCTGATTGAACGAAAGTTTGCTCAAGAAGGGGATTTAGAGCAAGCACTAGCATTAATTCAAGATAGTCAAGGTATACAGCAGGCGCGAGAGTTAGCTGCTCACCATGCTAAGTTAGCAATTGAACATCTTGCAGTTCTCCCACCCTCAGAATCTCACCAGGCATTGATTAACATAGCTGAGTACACACTGAGTCGTCTTTACTAAATTATTTACTAACTAACAGGTAGAAAACAGGACTTTAGACCGCAAGCTAAACCTCACAACTGTTCTTAGGTAGAGAAATTTTGCTCAATAATCAGCTAAAATTTGAAAAATGTTCACTGATAACTGTTTGTTAATCAATTTTAGATTAGGCGGAAAATTAAGCTGTTCGGTTGCTTTTTTAAAGAACTAAAAGGGTAGTGACTGGCATTAATTTCTTTTCATCAAAAACTTTTTCAAACAAATTTGAGATTTAAAATTTTGGATGTGGGATTGTATCTAAAAAATCCCACATCCAAGTTTTTTCTATGCAATATCAGGTGGTATGTGTTTAGGCGATCGCTGTTGTCTCAACTGTTTCTGCATGAGTTTCTCTAGATCAGTTCGCCGAATTTCAACGGTATGAGTGGTCTTACCCGGCGTCTCCAAAAAAACGATACTATCTACGGGTTCCAATGCCACCAGTTGGAACAAAATATGGGTGACAGGAATAATTTTAGCTAGCATTTGAGGGTCAAGCCCAGCAGGGGAAATTAGAGAGACATCCTGTATGGTAGGAAAAGCGTAAATCACACGCTTTTCCAATCCTGAATTAGCACGATTGCTCAATGTAGTTAAAACCCAGCTTGACTCTGAATTTTGAAGAATATAGTACTGGGAGTAACGTAATTTTTGAGCGATCGCTCTAAGGGCAGGAGCAATTGCTGAAATCAGATTTGGTGTTATACCATCGCGGGGTGCATTGTCAATCAGCAATTGAATTTGTGCTTCTAAATCCATAATGACTTGTATACGGCTCCTGGGTAATGGCAATAACATCTATCAAAGTGTGAACAATCCCATCCAAGTTGGGAATAATAAAATCAGCCACATCCTCAATGTTGGATTGGTCTGCGTTTAGCTTATACGTAAAACTGAAGCCAATACCCACGTCGTACAGGTTGTATTTAAATACTTAGGGTCTTTTGAAAACCGAGACTATGAATTCAGCCGCAACCGCAACTATTCCATCTGCAAATATTCTGGGAGAAAATTCTAAAGGCGTGGAGGTGATCTTTCAACTCCTATCCAGGGAGTTTCAACAATCAACCAAAGCTTCGGAACAGAATTGCCATGATGTAGCAACACGTATTACCACTGAAGTATATCGGATTTGCCATGAAAGCAAACGTATCCAAGCTTCTGGAACTGTAGAAAGCTCGGCGATGACCCTCGCTCGGCATCGGCTACAACAGTGTCTCAGGTACTATCAGTTGGGTTCAAATCGGGGCAGGGTAGAATTACACAGCACTCTGAGTGCAATTATTTATCGATACATTAATCCGCCTCAGAAGCAATTGAGTTATCAAGGGCGACTGACTATAATTGAAGATTTCTTACAGAGTTTTTATCTAGAAGCATTAAACGCCTTCCGCCGAGAAAATCAACTCGGTGCTACTTATCGCCCTCAGACACTTCTAGAATTGTCCGAGTACATGGCATTTACCGAGCGCTACGGCAAGCGACGCATTCCTTTACCAGGCCGTCAGCAGCAGCTAATTATCTTGCGGGCGCAAACTTTTTCTCAACACCAGCCCCCAGAAACCAGCGTAGATATAGAACAAGCCGCAGAAGGCAGCAATAGTGAAGCCGATGGTTCTTGGGAAGAACCAGTAGTACATCAATTGCGCTCCACAATGGCAACGCAAGCCGAACCCGAACCTGAAGAAGATACCTTGCGCTCCGTTGTGGTTACAGAATTAATGAATTATCTCGAAGAACGGCAACAATCTGACTGTGCTGATTACTTTTCCCTCCGCCTCCAGGATTTATCGGCACAGGAAATTGAGTCGATTTTAGGTTTAACCCCTCGTCAGAGAGATTATTTACAGCAACGCTTCAAGTATCATTTGATTCGGTTTGCTTTATTACACCGTTGGGAATTGGTTCACGAGTGGCTAGAAGCCTCTTTGCATACCAATTTGGGTTTAACTCCCCAGCAATGGCAAGTATATACAGCACAGCTGGACACTAAGCAACGGTCTTTACTAGAGTTGAAGCAACAAGGGCAAGCCGATGAAAAAATCGCAAAAACTTTAGGGCTGTCAATGGCACAACTACAAAAACGATGGTTTAAGATTCTTGAGCAAGCTTGGGAAATTCGTAACTCATTAGTGTCCGGATCAGGTGCATCTACTCATGAATAGTGACTCAGAATCCTTACAATCTCAGTGTCTCGGTTGGTTATTGACAGATGATGTCAAAAATACCGAGCAATCTGTAGAATGTGAGGAAAATGACGGGGTAAAAAACCTCCACAATGAAGCCACTGCTTCAAAAAGCAGTGAGCCAAAATTGGGAGGAACGCCCCAGACCTTTAAATTGGGAGAAATTCCTACTGTGCAAGATCGTTTTCAAGCTGTCCTTAAGCATCGCTTACAAATCCAAGCCCAAGAACACCCACCCTTATTTCCCTGGGAAACACAATTAATCGACTATCCCGATTTTGTTGACGAGCCGTCAATGACGCTCGTTCCTAGCTGGGGGTGGATGGTACAACAGTCGAAGCTGAATCTGCCACGTCCTTTACCGGAGAGAGTTTTTCAGCAATTGCTGGAAAAATGTCAAGCGATGGTGACATCTTCAGTGCCCCTGGGAGCAAAATTAGTTCAAGTGGTGGAGAACTTTTTCCCTAACGAGTCTCAATCACTAAACGACATAGCTGGATTGGTGCTAAGAAGCACCTATAGGTCTGTAAGTACTCTGGAGACAATTCCCAATATTCAGAGCGATTACTCAGATTTACAACCGCGTCAACAAATGGCTTTGTCGTTGCTAGCAGCTAAACAACTGCTGGAAAATTTGACTCTACCACTCTCAGCAACTAGTCCAGTGGTAGAAAGACAATGGCTAACCACTGTCGGTAATTTGGACATCAGAGTAGAGTATCAGTCTGTAGGTAAACTTACAAAGTTACTTGTTCAGGCTGAGTTACCTGTTAAAGGAACTTTAGCACTTCGGGGAAGTGGCACCTTAGCAATGGCAACATCTTCGACTTCGGGATACTTAAGTGTGGAGTTAGGCTGCGAACAACTTAGCCCAACTTATACCCTGGAAGTTGAGTTTCCAGAAATAGACCAACAGCCGCTTTTGTTTGTCATTAATCTCACTATGTAACCTTAATTGCCAGCGCTAGAACGTAATGCTGAATATCTTAAGGTAATCATTGCCTAGCTGTTGCCTTGTGGCTTTTTCGTCCTCTCGACACTATTAGCAACAGGGTGCTTACTTATATCGTTTGCGGAACTTAAGGCGTGGTTACAACTAACCAGTAGAAGTAGACTTACCCTCTACCTCATAATTGATTTTTTGTGGGTACTCGTCAGTCCACTCGGTTACTAACCAAGCCTGGAGAACGAGTTAATTTCTTGTATTGTGCTGATTTCGCCTCGCCTTTATTTTACCGAGACACCATTTTTTCAGAACGGATTTATTCGTTTGTGTTGTTTTTTATACAAATTTATGTTCACTCTTGCCGTTACAGGTCGCGGTAACGTCATATCATGTTTGCTTGATTACTTATTTAACTTGGAGAACCTCACCCTGGTTTTGCTTGTGCAAAACCTGTCCCTCTCCTTACTAAGGAGAGGGATGTCCGATAGGACAGGGTGAGGTTTTTGCTTTTGTTTCGAGTAATTCAATTACTTATGTGTACATCGTAGTCCTGCGGGGAGGGGTTTAGTACTTCTAAGGGTAAGTCGCTGTTCCTCTGGCGCAGAGTTTTCGTCAAAAGAAGCGAAGCAAAGGTTGATAACAGGGTTTTGAAACTCCTGCAAGGGCTTTAATTTGTAAAAATAAGCGCGAAACCTTCATAGATACTTAAAGGCAGGATAAGAAAGCTTTCTGTAACGGGAATACTTTAAAGTAGGACGAACAGTTTTGTCCTCAGCATTGTTTCCGTGGGATTTTCACTTAGAATCGAAATGCTTAACTTATCCAAGATGAATCGGTTTTGGCGTGTCCCTGTAGGTAATTTTCCGCAGCGATCGCCTTTGATAGAAGTGGAAGATTCAATTTCCTTGCGGGTGCTAGTGCTAGCGTTGGTTATTTTGGGAATTGTAGCGACGGATATCGCCGCAGAGACTTCATTCACTTTTTGGGCGTTACCCCTAAGTATATTGGGTGCGATTTGGAGCTACTATAGTCGCCGCGATGCCAATGTTGCAGTTAAGTTTTGCATCGCTATCGGAATGTTAGTAGCACTGGGTGCTTTCTTTGGGCGGTTAGTGGGAGAGTTGAATGATACGCGGTTGAGTTTGGCAGAGTTATTAATTCAACTCCAGGTGTTGCATAGCTTTGATACACCCCGCCGGAAGAATTTGGGTTATTCGATCGTTATAGGACTAATTTTATTGGGTGTGGCAGCAACGCTAAGTCAAACTTTAGCATTTGCACCTGTGTTGCTGTTATTTTTAGCGATCGCTCTACCAACTTTAGTACTGGATTATCGCTCACGCTTGGGTTTGCAACCATTAAAAACTCAAAAGGAAAAATCCAATAAGAATTCCTCAATTCTTAATTTTAAATTTTTAATTCTGACTTTTTTGCTAATTGTCGGTCTGGGACTGGCAATTTTTGCTGTTTTACCCAGATTCCCTGGCTATCAGTTACGGAATTTTCCTGTAAGTTCTCCTATTCAAGTAAAAGGCAGTTTCACTGGACGTAGTATTATAAATCCCGGTTATGTCCGCCAAGGTAAAGGTGATAATCAAGGCAGTGGTACGGGACAAAATCAAAATGGTCAACCAGGTAAAGTAGATAGTAACTTTTATTACGGTTTTAATAGCCAAATTAACCAAAACCTGCGGGGCGAGATGAAACCTAAAGTTGTGATGCGGGTGCGATCGCAAGCTGAGGGTTTTTGGCGAGTTCTAGGATTTGACCGTTATACGGGTAAAGGATGGGAAGTATCGCGTAATGAAGAAGTTACAACCATCAAGCGATCGCCTTGGTCTTACCAAATTTTCCTGAACCGACCTCTGATTACTGGTAAAACCCAAGAGATAGTCCAAACTTATACAGTCGTGGCGGATTTGCCTAACCTAATTCCAGCGATGGCTTATCCCAAAGAGATTTACTTTCCGACACCGATGATCGCGGTTGATACAGAAAACGGATTGCGATCGCCTGTGGAATTATCAGAAGGACTTACTTACACAGTAGTTTCTGAAGTACCATACCGCGATCGCACCTTATTAGGTAAAGCTTCTACTAATTATCCGCAACAGATTAAGAAGCATTATCTGCAAATTCCTCCCGAAATTGCCGAAAAAGTCCGGCAACGTACCGAAGAAATTCTTGCTAACTACAATCGGGAACGAATCGCAAAGTCTTCTAAAAGCCTAGATTCAACCTATGAACAGACTCTCTACCTAGCTCAATACCTGAAGCAACACTACTCCATTCCCCAAAATCCCTTCGATTTGCCTTATTTGGGAGAAAAGGATGACTTAGTAGAAGCTTTTTTATTCAAATATAAAGGTGGTTATCCCGACCATTTCTCAACAGTTCTTACGGTAATGCTACGTTCTATTGGTATCCCAGCCCGGTTAGTAGCAGGGTTTAGTCCAGGAGAATTTAATCCATTTACAGGGCTATATGTTGTCCGTAATACTGATGCTTATGCGATGACGGAAGTATATTTTCCGAAATATGGCTGGTTTGCCTTTGACCCGATTCCCAATCATCCTCTGATACCTCCATCAGTAGAAGATACTCAGACTTTTAGCGTGTTGCGCCAGTTGTGGCAATGGGTTGCTGGATGGTTACCATCTCCAGTGACAGGTTTGTTGAATAATGTTTTTGAGACAATATTTAGGTGGGTAGTTAGAGCGATCGCTTGGTTTTTAGCTTTATTCTCTCAAGGTTGGTTTGGTGTATTAACTGGCTTAATTTTGACAACTATAGTAGCTTTCTTCGGTTGGCTGGGTTGGGGTCAGTGGCGAGAGTGGCGCAACCGTCGATGGTTAAAGAAATTGCCAGCAATGGAGAGCCTTTATCAACAAATGCTGCAATGGACAACCCAAAAAGGTTTAGGTAAGCATCCAGCGCAAACACCTTTAGAGTATGCCAGAGGATCGTACCAGCATCATTCCCCAGCAACTGCTGAGGTCATAGATGAGATTAGTCAAGCTTATGTTAGTTGGCGTTATGGTGGTCATAGCCCTAACTTGAAGCGATTGCGAGAAAGATGGCAAGGTTTAAAAAAGACTGCTAAGTAACAATCCCGTTCGGTTAAGCTAAGAATCCTTAGTAGAGACGCGAAATTTCGCGTCTCTACTGGTCTAAAATCAGTACCAAAAAACCTTAACTGACTAACTAACTCAATTAAACTTTTAACCGCACTACTACTAAGAGGGAGTTTTCAAGACGCAACTTCGTCATATTTTAAAAGCTGCCGTTTATAAGCTTTTAAAATATAATTTTGCTCTTGTACTAAAAATTAACTGTTATTTTGGATTTCGTCTAACTTGGCACGCACTGCCTGAATATCCTGCCACATCAACCATTTAGGCGCACCTCTTTCTTTAGAAGGATTACGCAGCAAGTAGGAAGGATGAAAAAT
Organism: Nostoc sp. FACHB-888; assembly: GCF_014696655.1. Taxonomy (NCBI): domain Bacteria; kingdom Bacillati; phylum Cyanobacteriota; class Cyanophyceae; order Nostocales; family Nostocaceae; genus Nostoc; species Nostoc sp. FACHB-888. The sequence goes on from NZ_JACJQM010000044.1 coordinate 47,022, forward strand.
TGGCATACATAAACGCCCTTCCCACTCTAGCCATTGTCCGCGAATTTTCGTAATCCCCCGCTTATCGCCAGTGATTCCTTTGACAGCAGTTGCACCTGTTAACAGGATTATTTTGGGGTCAACTAGGCGAATTTGTTCTAGTAAGTAGGGTAAACAAGCCGCCACTTCTGTTGGTGTAGGAACTCTATTATCTGGTGGGCGACATTTGTTAATATTGGCAATGTATACATGATCCTCAGTAGTTAGATTCACGGATGCCAGAATTTTCTCCAGCAACTGCCCCGATCTACCTACAAATGGTAAGCCAGTTTCATCTTCATTTTGGCCAGGCGCTTCCCCTATAACCATAATTGGTGCTTTGAGATTACCGCGTCCGACGACAGCATGAGTCCGAGTGTCTCCCAATCCACAACGGTGGCAGCTATTGCAATGCTGTGCCAACTCCGTCATGTCAGTATAAGTTCCCGGAGCGATCGCAATTTTAGCGTCTGTGGGAATCAGTTCTCGTTGGTTAAGGGTTGAGTCGTCGAAGAGGCTGAGTTGGGTTTCGCTGCTCATGAAAATTAGGATTTTGGTATCAGCACCATCTGTCTTATCTGAGTTAAATACTGCTCTGTTTGGAGATTTATCAAGATAAATAGACTTTTGCTGAATACTTAATTATTTATACAAATCTTATTGTATCAGTTAATTTGAGACAAAATTCAGTCATGATAAAAGCAATGCCGTCCTAATATGCTGGGGGGAAACTATGTCACATACCCCATTTTTTGCCGATCGCACCCATGCAGGTGAGGAATTGGCGCGAGTGATTCATGATGTTTTGACTCAGCAAACTATTGATTCTGGGGTAAAGCCTGTACCAATTGTTTATGCTTTGCCAAGAGGGGGTATACCAGTGGCAGCACCAATAGCCCGTCTTTTGGATTGTCCGTTAACAATTGTGGTGGCGAAAAAGATCAGTCATCCAGAAAACCCAGAGTTAGCAATTGGTGCAGTCACTACTTTTGGAAATGTTCTTTGGACTGAGCAAAAGCTATTTCGCTCTAAACATGATGCGCGGGGGCGAGAAGTAGCTTTAAATAAAGCTATCAACCAAGCTAAGTCTCTTGAGGCTCAATTAATTCCTGCTTGTCCGCAGGTGAATGCCAAGAATGCTACGGTGATTTTAGTTGATGATGGCATTGCTACAGGTATGACAATAGCGGTAGCGGCAACTGCTACCAAAACCCTTTCTCCAGCAGCAGTTTGGCTATGTAGTCCAGTAGCGCCACAAACATTGCTACCTTGGTTAGAACAGTGGGGCGATCGCACAATTGTTTTGGAAACACCAGAACCTTTTTGGAGTGTGAGTAATTTTTACGCACAATTTCCCCAAGTAGATACATTAGAAGCTCTTGAATATCTCCAGCAACAAAAGACAATGGGAGGAATGGATTTATGCGAATAATTTTAATTTTTGAATGAGTGAATTTTAAATTTTTACTCTGCCTTACTTTTGCCTTACTTTTTAAGTATTTTGAGATGTTCCTTGCTGATATTGCATAGCTTTGGCATAATCACCCAAGGCGTAACAAGCGACTCTCAGACTGGCAAGAGCTTGTTCTTCACTGCGACTGTCTTTGATATTCCTAGCTAACAGTAAACGTTCTTCATAATATGTAATTGCTTTGTTATAATCACCCAAAGCTTCACAAGCAACTCCTAAACTACCTAAAGACTGTTCCTCGCTACGCTTGTCTTGGATTTCTCTAGCTAAGTGCAACCGATCTTCATAATACTTAATGGCTTTAGCATAATCACCTAAGGCATAACAAGCATTCCCCAAGTTTTTTAGCACCTGAGAAGCACTGCGAACATTTTTTAAAGAGTGTGCTAATACTACACACTGCTCATAATAGGCGATCGCTTTTGGGTAATTGTCCAAAGCATACCAAGCATTACCCAAATTCTTGAGTACCTGTTCCTCGCCCCAGTTATCTTTGAGTTCCCGGACGATTTCTAGACTTTGCTGCTGATACTCAATTGCCTGCGTAAAGTTGCTCAAACCTTTATAAACCAATCCTAAATTATTCAGTGCCGCCACTTGACTGCGTTTGTCTTGCAGTTGCTGCGTTATTTTCAAACATTTTTCTAGAAATTCAATTGCCTTTTTATGATCATTCAAGTGACGGTAGGCATTGCCTAGATGGGAAAGTGCTTGCATCTGCACTGCTAAATCTGAGGTATTGTTGAGCAAAGACAGACACTCTTGGGAGTAAGAGATAGTACCTTTGTAATCTCCAGCGCTGTAAGTTACCAATCCTAAAAAAGAAAGTGCCTGAGCCTGTTTTTGCAAATCCCCAACTGCCTGAAACAGTCCCAAGGATTGTTGTAAGGATTTCAACGCCGCTATTAATTCACCGCTTTGCTGCTGTTGAATTCCTTGCCGTAGTAATTTGGACGCTTCCGATAAATTATCGTCACTTTCCTGTATAGGTAGTATTTCTGCGTGTGAACCAGAGTTGAACTCATGGGTAATCGTATTACGCTTCACTGGTTTTAAATATGTTATGGGTAATTGCAAGGGAAGTGTGTTTTTCGATCTGTGATTCCATCCACTGTTAGACATCGACCCTTTCCTGTTAAGCCTGGTAGTAAATCTAGTGTTCCCAAAACCAGAATGTATCTTTCATCAGGCTGGTTTGCCAGGGGTTGGGAACGGGCATACACCATGTGACTCGTCGAACTTACTTTGAGATTTGGCTAACCAGTTATCAGACATTCATGTATAAATAAATACATATTATTTTACAATCATGGCTGCGATCGCTTATTAATAATTAATCCCCCCTTTTCTCCTGAAAATGCGGGGCTATGTCCCCTATTTCTGAGAGTACTTGGGAGGATATTCAAGAGATAAATGTCACTAATCTACTAGTATTATTTATTCAAGTTAAACGCACCTGCTCAAAGCTAGGTATTGATTCAACCAACGGGTACAGAAACATTGGCCACAGAGCCATCATTTAGGATAGGCTGGCGGGTTTTCAAGTCAAATTTAAAGCCTTGTGGCAAAATATGAAGCTTTGCTCCGCAAATCGCCAAAGGCTCATCCTTCAAAATTTCGCCCATATTGTTGTATGTAGCCTCTGATTCATCAACAATGGTAACCGCACCTTCACCAATTACTTCAATTTGGTTATCTGTGACTACCATAGCGGTATTCTCATCGATACCGAATCCCAAAACAGCAGGTTCTAGTATTAAAGCTGAAATTAAGCGTCCCAAGCGTCCACGCTGAGAAAAGTGCTGGTCAATTACCACTCCTGGTAAAAAGCCTAGACCGGGGCCCATTTCGACAGTTTCAATCCGAGGGTTTGTCTGCGAATCGCCTTCCACTATCATTTTATCTGGCATCACGGCAGCTCCAGCGCTTGTGCCTGCGATAACTATACCTTCAGAGAATCGTTGATGAATCGCCTTATCTATTTCGGTACCCTTGAGGATGCTGGTGATGCGAGCTTGATCTCCCCCAGTAAAAAATACTCCAGTTGATTTATTAATTGCTTCCAATGCGGTAGATGAAGATCCATCTTCGCGGGTTTCTGTATCAAGAATGCGAACATTCTCAGCTCCGAGCCGCTCAAAAACTCTAATATAATTTTCTCCCACTTCTCTTGGTAATTCTGTCGCCGCCGTCATAATTACAATGTACGCCTTCGTACCCCCAGCACGACGCACAAAGTCCCGCAGAATTACGGAATCTCCTTCCTTGTCCTCAGCTCCCCCAATAATTACTAACTGCCGTTTGGTATTATTTTCCACGATGATGCTTCCTGATGTGGGTTAATAAACTTTACTAAATCATGACAATTCAAGTATCAAATCATCCCTTTGGTAGATCACTTGATAGAACGTAGGGTTATAATTTGCGTAGACGCATACTAGTACGGAAAAGCAAGCTACGCGTAGCATCTCGTAGAGAAGCGGCTTGCCGTTAGACGCTGCCATGAAACGAAGAGATTTTCCCAGAAAATTACAAAAAAATAACTATCCTCAAAATTATTTTTTTGAGTTAATAAAATCCACATATTAACTGCCTCTAGAGAGATTTTCTAGAGGCATTGTTAACATATTATTAATTGCCGATTAAAAGTTTATCGCGCAATTTAATAATTGGTATTAACTCTAGCTAGGTGCAATTAGATATCTGGTGCTAAGTCCTAATGAATGCGACTTCTGTAAAGCAAGTTAGTTAAGAAAAAACGTGCTTGTTCTAGTGGGAGATGCCTGGGTTTGCCTTGATAAACAATTTGATACTCATTTATGTCCGGGCCATCACCATGGCCAGAGATTAGCTTTTGGTGAAAAGCTTCCTCAGCAAGTTCTCGAATTTCATCTCTTAGAGTAGCTTCTGTGCTATTCATAACTTTGCTGTCTCTTAAATACCGCATATTTATTTATACCAATTCTTATGTGAGTGTTGTACCTTTCAAAGGTTATAACTTTGACTATTCATGAGGATGAAGTGATTATACTTTTCGTTTGCTGAAGTAGGGAAGTTTAATTATGCCTTGAGATAGTTGAAAATGCTTACTAATAAGGTTAATGTGAGTTCTGATTAGATCAATGGCTTTGCCATCACTCTCCAAAATTAATCTGAATCAATCTACAATCAATAAGTCTGAGTAATCATAACTCAGCAGCGAAATTTCAGGGTGTTTAGCCAAAGGTTTGTAATCAATGGTTGTACAAAAAAGCAGTGATTTAGTCCGCGTTAATGCTAGAAGAACGGATGTATTCGATATTTTCAACTTCAAGCATTATGTTGGGCCCAACCCCTATTTAGATATAGGGGCACTAGTATTTGACTTTGCTCTAGTTGACTCTAGAAAGCCTTTACCCATTGAAGATTATGTTGCAAGGATTGGCACAGACGCGGAGCGGCTTGTCGAGAGGCATCGCTATCGAAATCTGAGCGACCAAAGTTACGAATCTTATGCTCATCTCTTTGCCCAAGTTGTGTCCGAAGTTGGAAAGCTGGACATGGATTTGCACCTTAACCATTGGAGTGTCAAGCCATATCCAGATTTCGTGCGAATTAGCGTCCAATCATTACATGAACGCACAACTAGAGAGGTAGTTTATTTTGTTTGGGATTGGTTTGAAGCTATTACCCAAGACGAAGATTTTCCCTTTGATGAACACTTGGTGAAGCTGCAAAATAAATTTCGCGCATCTGTCTATGGTGGGCCTACAGTTTACGCCTTATTGCGAACAGCCTATGAAAAAGGTATTCCTACCTTTTATTTGTGGGAAGAAGGATTAATGCAATACGGCTTAGGGAAAAAACACGTCCGGGGGATAGCAACAACATTTAACTGTGATAGCCATCTAGATTCGGAGTTCACCACCCGTAAAGATGATTGTAAGGCATTTTTAAAAAGTTTGGGTTTTCCAGTCCCTGAAGGCGATATCGTCTTCTCTGAAAAGGAAGCCTTGGCAGCAGCAAGACAAATTGGCTACCCAGTGGCAGTTAAGCCAGTGGTAGGCCACAAAGGAATTGGGGTTACGGCTGACGTGCAGGACTCAAAAGAACTGGTAGCTGCTTATAATAGGGCAGTAGCAGCGATTCCCGAAGATCAGTTAACTAGGATAATTGTTGAGAAAAGTATTTCTGGATCAGATTTTCGCTTGTTGTGTGTTAATGGCAGATTTGTCGCCGCTACAGAACGCCGTCCAGCATCGGTTGTTGGTGATGGGTATTTAACGCTTGCAGAATTAATCCGCCTAGAGAACCGCAAACCTGCACGTTTAGATACACCTACCTCGCCGATGAGTAAAATTCAAATAGATGAAGCGATGGAACTCTACCTAGAGGAACAACGCTTATCATTGGATAGCGTTATTGAGAAGGGACGCACTGTTTACCTTCGTAAAGTTGCCAATCTTTCTGCTGGTGGTATGAGCATCGATGCAACGCAGACGGTTCATGATGACAATATTATCTTGGCGCAAGATATAGCTCAACACTTCCAGTTGACTTGCCTTGGTATTGATGTCATGACCAAAAGTCTCTCAGAATCTTGGAAGTCGAGTAACTTTGCCATTTTGGAAATCAACGCTGCACCAGGCGTTTTAATGCATCTTAAACCTTCTGAAGGTGAAAGTGTTGATGTGCCTTCTCATATTTTAGAAACCTTTTTTGAGTCGGGTACAGACGCTAGGATACCAATTATTACCTTTAATAAAATCTCAGTTGAAGAATTGCAAGAAACCATTGACCATATTCTTTTGCAACATCCCAACTGGATAATAGGCGCTGTTTGTCGTGATGCAGTGTTTGTAAATCGGTCTAAAAAAGTATTAAGTAAAGATTACAATAGCAACGTCCAAACTTTGCTACGTCATCCCAAACTTGATTTATTGATTGCCGAGTATACGGGAGACATCCTAGATGAAGAGGGTATGTTTTACCGCAGTAGTAATATGGTAGTTTTGGATAATCCTAGCGAAACTGAGATGATGCTAGTGCGGGATGTCTTCGATGGTTCTACTGTGGTGATTAGAAAAGGCAACGACATTTCTATCCGTCGCAGAGGGTTGATTGAAGATTATACTCTATCTGAAAATGAACCATTTACACGAGTTTATTTGAAAGAAACCGGAACCATATTGTGAGCTAGGTAAATAAGCCTCAAATCAATTTTTCCTGAATCCAACTAAAAAGTTAGAACCCCGATTTTGTAAAAGTTGTCGGGGTTCTTGGGGATAATTGAAAATTGCCATTTATTTACATTGATTAATTTTTTAGAAATTTAAAATATCTAATGATTCTTCTATTTGTAAATCTAATATAATTTCTCGTGTATCTTTGAGTGCTTCTAGCTTACCTTCTTTACGATATATGTCTGCCGCTTTTTGAAAATCTTCAATTGCTCCCTGCTTATCGCCTATTTCTAAACGGATATTGCCACGATTATAATAAGCATCGGCATAATTGGAATTAATCTGTATTGTCTGAGTATAATCTTCAATTGCTCCTTCAAAATCTCCTAAGTCAGAACGAGCATTACCACGATTATAATAAGCATCGGCATAATTGGAATTAATCTGTATTGCTTGAGTATAATCTTCAATTGCTCCTTCAAAATCTCCTAAGTCAGAACGAGCATTACCACGCTTTTTATAAGCTATGGCATCTTTAGGATTAATCTTAATTGCTTGAGGAAATCCCGGTTGAGAGTTTAATAAATAACGAGCAATCCCACGGTTTTTATAAGTATCAGCATAATGGGGGTTGATTTTAATAGCCTGGGTATAATCTTCAATTGCTCCTTGATTATCTCCTACATGAGAACGTGCTTCAGCCCGATTTTTATAAGCTACGGCAACATTAGGATTAATTCTGATAGCCTCGCTATAGTCATTAATTGCTTCTTCTAATCTTCCCAGTTGAGACAGAGCTAAACCTCGTTTATTGTAAGATTTAGCATCATGAAGATTCATCTGGATTGCCTGAGAATAATCTGCGATCGCAGCTTCATAATCGCCTACTTGATAGTAAGCTAAACCTCGTTTATAATATAAATCAATATCGCTAGATTTGACTTGTAAGGCTTGATTATAGTTAGCGATCGCATTTGTATATTCTCCTTTTTCAAAACATTCATCGCCTAGTTTTGCATAAAATATATTTAACTCTTCACCACTATATTCAGGTTCAAAAGGGGGTTTGAACACCTGATTAATAGTTGGCTTAGATAGAATTTCTTGTTTCGGGAAGTATTTGTGAATTGATGATTGTTGCCTAGAATTATTTATAGAAGATTGTAACTGTTCTAGATAACACCATAAACCACCACCATACAGTAATTGTTCTATGCCAAATGAAATTTTCCCAGTCTTCAACTTAATCATCCGGGTTGGGAGAAAGCCAGCCAAAAAAAGGTGATACTCAGATTGTGCTTCACTTACATCTTCTTGAATCAAAATGCAAACTACAACTGCATTTTTTTCAACTTCTTCAGAACTGATTGACCATCTAACTCTATCAATCCGACCATGACGAGATTTAACCTCGATACCAATAGATGGGTCAGAAGTCAAGGTAAAATCTATATTGCCATCGCCGCCGAATCGCTTTTCATAATCAACTTCGGTAATAAAATCAGCTAAACGTTCTTTGACAACTTCCTCACCCAACTTCCCTTTGAGATAGCTAATAAAAACGTCACGGACTGGTAAAACACGTTTATATTTCTCAGCCATCAGCCAGCAAAATTCCCGTAGTGCCCTTAACCTTTCTCCAGAGATTATAGTTAATTCACTATATTGACCTTCTGTTTCACAATGAAGCAGACAACCAGATGCTAACCTTTTAATAAAATCAGATTGTAGCGATCGCAGTAGTGTAATCCAGTCCATTTATATTTCTGCGAATCTTTTGATGAGATTATTCTATTAAAATATCCATTCGGCGTAAAGCTTTAAATCAGCTTTTTAGGCGTAGCCATGTCTGATTATGCCAGAGTTTTGAAGAGTTGGGAAAGTGCGATCGCTGGGAATAATACATGAAATATTAGCTAACCACCAATCGCGCAAATGACCCAAAATCAAAACCCCAACCCAAAGCCTCTCACCTACTCCAGTCCCCCCTCATCGCTTGCGGGGAGGGGGTTAGGGGGTGGGGTTCCGGGATATCCTTGGCAAACCCCATACGAACTTTGGAAAAAACTTAAGCCATTGGCGCGACAAATGCGGTGTGAACCAACTCCAACAGAAAAGTTACTTTGGCAGAAGTTGAGAGACAAGCAACTTTTGGGTTTTAAGTTTCGCCGTCAGCAAACAATTGATCGTTTTATTGTGGATTTTTACTGTAATGAAGCGCGCTTAGTGGTGGAAGTGGATGGTGAGATTCACAACTACACGCAACAGGAAGATGCGATACGTCAAGAATTCTTGGAAAGTTTGGGGTTGAAGGTTGTACGGTTTAGAAATGAGGATATTTTGGAGAGGATGGAGAGGGTGTTGCAGGATATTGGTGCTTGGTTGCAGAGATAGAACCCCACCCCCAACCCCCTCCCCGCAAGCGAGGAGGGGGCTAACTATGTGGTTTTTGGGGGTATGCGGTCGCATTGCGTCATGATTTGACAATTATTTCACAGGATAGTGATTTTGAGCGCGTGAGACAAGTGAGTAACTTGTCTTGCGAATCTTGGCTGTAATGATGGTTGAGGTGCAATCACATCGCATCTCAGGGGTGAATTATTGGGTGGTTTTAGAGTTTTCTAATTTTAATTTTAATAAAACTAGAAAAATTTTAAATTGGTTCTTCAGTACTTGTTATGCTAAATTCTTAGTTACAAATACAAAACAATATTAAAAATTATATTAAAAAATTACTAAAAGAATTGCAATCATTGACA
>NZ_JACJQM010000045.1:0-54990 GCF_014696655.1 Nostoc sp. FACHB-888
AGTGTTTACGAGAGAACTGGTCAATACATCCCCAAAGACGACAAATTGCCAATGATACCGATGGTTTGGGGTAGCGGTTTTATAACTCAGGTGCAAGAAACATTTAATTTAGATTCAGAGCAAACGTATAGGTATAGTACGTCAGCGCGTTTGGTGGACTGCTTTGGGATGTTTGATTATTTGTTGGGGATGGAGACAAGTCAATGAACCAAAGCAAAAAGAAACGCAAGTCTCTGAGTTTGCGGCTTCAGCCTTATGAGGGTGATGTTTTAGCGGAGGTTGTCGATTACTTGAACTCGTTGCCCAAGGATGAGGCACAGCGTAAGATGGCTGATATCTTGGTGGCTGCTTTCTTGCCAGTGGCGCGATATTCAAGCGGTAATTTTACAAGAGAGCAGATCCGTTTTGCTTGTTGGGAAGCGCAGGACTCGTTGAATAAACACGGTAGTTATATGCGTTTTGCTCTGGGTGTGGAACAACCGCAGTTTGTTCTGTCACAGCCAGCGTTGACTGCACCAGTTGTAGCGGTCAATGCCCCAAGCTACAAGAGTAATGCTTTAGAGTCGCCTGAGCTTGAGGGGGAAGCGGCTGATTCAATCAGACCTGCTTCAATAGTTCAAGGTCAGGCTTCGTCTCAAGAATTAGATGCGATTTTTGGAGGAGATTGAGCGAAGAACTAGCATAAGAATCGCCACAGTTTCCCTTGGGGTGAATTCTGAGGTGGCTTCTGTAGTGCTTGTGTAATGTTTTCAGTAGTATTGGAAGTAAAAAGGGGAGAAATTTTTTTGTGGATTTAATGTTGGGTCTTAGTCATCCGTGAGAGGTTAAAATAAAGCGCATTTTGTCAATCAGTTAAAATACTCAAAATAACCTTATTGAAAATGATAATCGTGCGTGGGGGAGGGGAAAGGAGGCGAGCGACGCTCGCCTCCTTTCCCTTCTATTCGATTATCATTATCAATAAGCTTTTGAGAGTTAAAATTTCAAGGGAAAAGGTATTGTAACGGCAGAATAAATTTATAAGAAGTGGGCAACATTGTTAGGTAAATTCAATTATTAAACGAGTTAATGAAAAGTTTGGTTTACCGCCATGCCCAAGCGACCAAAGCAAAACTCTGACCACGTACACAAACATAATACTCCTACTATAGATAATCAGGTAATTTCTCAGCAATTAGAAGCTTTATTAACTCCAGCTATTTTTGCTCAACACAAATATTATCAGCAGTTAGGATGCCGAGATAGAATTCTGAATTTATCTTTCATGGTAGCAGCAGTATTAACGCTATTGTGGAGACAAGTTCCTGGAGTACAAGAGTTAAATCGCCTTTTGGCAAGAGAAGGTTTCTTATGGTGTCGTGTTACTAAAGTTGCTCAACAGTCCCTATCAGAAAGATTTTTAGTTTTTCCTAATGAATTATTTGAGCGTGTATTTAAAGATTTACTACCTAAGTTACAATTTAATTGGCAACAAAGACTCCGACGACCATTGCCAGATAGTGTTAAATTTGCACTCCGTAATTTTGAACAAATTTGGATTGCTGATGGGTCAACCCTAGAAGCGTTATTTCGGAAGCTAAAAAGCTTGGAGGACTTGAAGACAGGACAGTTAGCTGGGAAAATCTGTACAGTTATTGATTTGGTTACTCGTTTACCTGTCGAAGTTTGGTTTCACACTAATCCAGCAGCATCGGACACTAATTTTGAAGCGGCATTATTAAATTTACTGCCTGCTAAAACTCTGATTTTACTTGACAGAGGTTTTTATCATTTCCACTTTTTACAACAAATCATTAACCAAGAAGTTCATTTTATTACTCGTTTAAAAGCCAAAGCATCTATTAAGTACTTAAAAATTTTCAGTTATGACCATTCAGTTAAAGACCGATTGATTCAACTTGGTACTGTTCGTCGTGGCGCACCAGTGCTTACTTTACGTTTAATAGAAATTAAGGTTGGTAAAACTAGCTATTCTTATATGACTTCTGTCCTCAACCCACAAATCTTACCTCCTTACGTTGTCGCAGATTTATATCGCCGAAGATGGAGAGTTGAAGAAGCTTTTTACGTGGTCAAGCGTTTATTGGGACTGTCGTATTTATGGACTGGTTCTATTAATGGTGTGAAGTTACAAGTGTGGGCAACTTGGCTCTTTTATGCAGTATTGGTTGACTTGGGAGATGCGGTTGCAGACGAATTATCTCTGCCATTTGACCGCATTTCTTTAGAGATGATTTTTCGTGGTTTATATCATTTTAGTGTCGCCTATGACAAAGGTAAGGCGGATGACCCAATTAAGTACTTCGCTGCCAAAGAAAATCAAGATTTAGGAGTAGTTAAAGCCCTGCGAAAACCAGTCTCCAAGCTGGATTTATCGCCTTTTCCCGCACCCTCTTGACAAAAGTGCAATCACTCTAACCTCTCACTGATGCTACATTGAGTCTAGTTTGAAGATAAGTGAAATACCTGAATTTGTTAAATTATTATCAGAAAAAATTCACAAAGCACATTATGTTGATAAAGAATTAAAAAAATTATCTAAAAGTTTAGATAAAGGTGAATTAGAGTCTCGTACAACAATTATTAATATAAATATATTTATCAATGAATCCAAGTCAACTTCTCATGAAATTAAGGAAATTTTGTCCGGTAAAGTTGATTATACAAAACTCCAAGAAGCCCTTGGAACTGCGAATTATTGATTGTGAAGTTAAACTAGAGGTAAATTGTGATGAGTAACGATCCTAATAAATCATCAGGCAAGTCATATAGTACAGGCAATTTTACTAATGTACCAGGAATTGTAAATATAGGTGAGGGCATAACAAATACCTTGAGAGATATAAGAACTACCATTGATAAATTACCTAAAGATGAGTCTGAAGACTCAGAAATCAAAAAAGCATTAAATGAATTAGAAGAAGCTATTGTGAGTGACCCTAACTTGCCAGTAAAACGAAAAGAAGAAGCACTACAAAAATTAAAAGATTTGGCAGCAGCAGCAAATAATCCCAATCCAAAGGCTGAAGAATCAAGAAAAGATGCTAACTACACTATTACGCTCTTGAAATCCATGACTGACGCATTGGGTAATGCTACACAATTCGCTGAGATTTTTAATAAAGTATTACCTGCAATTAAACTTTGGTTTGGATTACCTTAATCCTTATCAACACTATCATTGATAGTGAAGGCGATCACACTCTTACCAAGAGTATCAAAAAAGTGATCGCCCCCATCTAAAAACCTACCCCACACATCCACAGCCCCCAAAGCCAAAAGAGCCGATCGCTGGGCTGCTGTTAAGCAGTCACGCCCCTGATGTTCATCCCTTCATAAAGGCGATCGCTTCTCAATATTTTTGTACATTAGACTTGTCGCTAAATAAGAGCAAAAAATGATGAAATAGAATTCTCGATATCACTCATCAATTTATGCAGCCATCAAGTAGAAATTCCACAGACCCGCAGCAGTCAACATGAAGCGATCATCTAAATCACGAATGTGATTTCTATATACTGCTGTAGCAACTTTGTATCTCTTAATACCTGATATTGTGTGTTCACATTTAACGCGAGCGCTACTTTTTTCTCGATTGGATTGTTTTTGTTCTTCAGTTAGTTGTTTGCCTCTGGGCTTTTTGTCTGGAATGCGGATGTTGACAAATTCTTTTTGTAATCCCTGAAACCCCAAATCCACATGAATCGGAACTTCATCTGGAACAAAATCTACCAATTTTTCCTCATCTAACTGTCTTTTATCATGAACCTTACCTTCCCTTGCAATTGACTTGCACTAGTACCCGTTTAGCTTGGTCTGTCATTACGAGGTGTTTGCGAGTATGGCGCTTTTTTTTACCCGAGTAATGACTTTTCTGCTTCTCTTCGTCTTTGGGGCGTTGAATCGGGCGTTCCGTCCCATCAATCATGACTTCTTGAGCATACGGGAAACGAGCAATAAACTCCTCTATACTCTCCAACTTACGTTCTGGTAATACCATTTTCTTTCCCAGGACAGTCTTGAGCAATGGTTGTAGTCTTAACATCCAACGGTGTGCCCGACTGCGATGTAGGTCAAACAGTACTCCCGCCACATCAAAGGTGGGGTAGCACTTGAAGTAGAACAATATGAAAAATAGCTTGTCTTCTACTCGCTGCAATCGAGGCTTTCTACCCCCACCCACAGACCGTTTCCGAGGCTTTTGGCTGTTGGCGTAGGCGTAGCCCGCCGCAGGCATCGCTTCAACGTTGAGTACAATTTCAAGGGCAACTGACAACTCATCAAATGCTTTACGATTCAGTCCACTAAATGCTCTAAGCAGACGATCTTCCTTGAGCACCCGATTGATGTCTAGCATTTTCCTGTCTCATCCCAACGGCTAATCGCTGATTTTACCTTATTAAGCGACAGATCTAGTGTGTAAGGCTAAAAGGGTGCGATCGCTCAGTTCTTCTAAAGAAAAGTTATCTCCAGCATTCTCGTCAAATTCCACTTGAGTTTTGGCAGCTTGAAATTTATCCCAGCCTTTTAGGGTAAGGATTACACCCCGTCTACGTTTGCTTGGTTGTTTCATCAACGTCACCTAAAACCGAGTAGATGCATCTCTATCGAGAAAATTATCACAGTCCTATAGAAATAGTTGTTCCGCAACTATTCAAGCTTGGCAAATTAAATAAAATGTAAAAGTTGACTAGCTTGGCAAGAAGACGGCAAATATCTAAACCTGATTGTGGAAATTTTGTCAAGTTCAACGGCAGCAGTCGATAAAAGTTTAAAAAAACAAGTTTATCAAGATACCTTCCGTACACCAGATTATTTCTGCTTTCATCCTGTAACAATGGAATTTCAAGGGTTTCATTTAGTTGATGGTAAGTATCAAGAAATTCAACCTACCACTGATGGACATTTGTGGAGCCAGCAGTTAAAACTTTATTTGGGGGTTTATGAAGGTAAATTAAGATTCTTCACTGCTGGAAATGAATTGATATTATCATCAGAACAAATAGCTGAACAAGAAAGTTTACGCGCCCAACAGGCAGAGCAAGAAATTACTCGACTGCGCGAGGTTTTACGTAAACAGGGCATCGACTTAGAGAAGATTTAATTACATTAGGAAATTAATTAAGTCCATTTTCAAGTTAAGATTTAGTTATTGGTGTGTAAAAAAAGCATTATCTTCTGAAAGTAGGGCATCGTTTGCAAGCAAAAGACATTAAGGATAAGCTAAAGTCCCTTACCCTGCAAGCCTCCTCGATAGATCCCAATTTAGCGAGAAGATTAGATGAAATCAATCGTTGGGTAAAAAATATTAAGCCAGGTTCTCTGACTGCAAAACCTTTTGTCCTTGCATTTCTCCTAGAGGTGATTACGGATTCTACAATTTGGCTGATCGTCAAATCCCTACCTTCAGAAGAACAAAAAGCAAAATTTGAACAAATGACACCGATTGAAAGATATTGGTATGGTTATCTCTTTCCTAGATGGATTAATGCAAGTGACTCCAAATTTTATATTTGGAAACAAAAATTGATGGCAGGTGAATTTAATCAGGTAGATGATGATATCATTAAGTCAATAGCTCAAGATGTTGTTAATCGAGAAGGTAGTTTTTGGCAGCGTTATATCGCCGACCTATCGATGGCAACAGACCTAATTGTTAGTAGTCGTAACAATCAACCACTTTGTATTCAAGTTACCAGTGTTTCTGAAGAACTTAATCACCAAAAGTACCAAGCTTGGCAAAATACACTGCGATCGTGGGAAATAGAGAGAGGATTGTTCTTGAGTTACAATCCCAAGGATAGTAATTTTGTCAACCAGTTAGTTAACGTGGCCCTGTATAACAGTGATTACCTTTCTGGTGGCAAATATTTAAAATTTTCGTGAATTTTCAGGAATTTCATATTCCAGATTTGTTTCTAGCCTACATACTTACGTGCTAATTACAGCTTTATATGGCTAATAAAAGAGAAACTCCCTGCAACAATCAAGTAGATATATTTGCTGAAGCTTTAGCAACAGCGCGACAAATGCAGCAGAACTGGCTAACTTATGGGGTTGATTTTGTCAATATTTACGTTGAAGATGTGGAGGGAGACTGGCTAGAAACCTGGGGACATGACGAAATATTAGGTAATTTTCAATTAGATACTATTAAGGAATTTTTGGTAAGTAATGATAGTGTAGCTGTGAAAGTAAGACAGCATTTAGGAGAGCGATCGCTGTTTGATTTCGCAGTAAAATTAGAAGAATCTTGGAGAATTTCCCAAACCAATGACAGGTTATCTGCTGTTAGAAATCTGTTAGCTGATGAAGAAAATAGTATTAATACAGATGATCTCAGGTTATTGGATTTAGCAAGTACTCTGCTGGTAAAATTGGCAGAGATTTTGTGAAATTTGAAATTACAGCAGATTGCTTTGGATGCAATACATTTTGACCTCACTTTTATTCCTCTCTCCCAAAAGGAGTCAGGGTTTGAGGCTTGCTCCCCAACGCTCGCTCTTAATAGGCTGGGGGTTAAGTCTGTATTTCACACAATTGAGAACCGCTATATGTTCTACTGTATAACGTCAGTTTGCAGCAACTAAAATCAAATAGTATTACTTATTTTCCAAAACGCTCCATTGCTGTTTGTACTTTCTCAACTTGTCTGGGTGCTTGCATTTCGTTAAAGAGTGCGATCGCTTGCATAAAATTTTCTCTGCTCTTGTCAATTTCACCCATTTGTTGATGAGTCAATGCAAATTGATAGTAAGCCTCTGCTAAATTAGATTTCGCACCTATTTTATACAGAATTTCTACCGCTTCGGCATGATAAAAAACCGCCTTAGTAAATTCTCCTTCTTCTCTATATAACCCAGCTAAACAACTTATAGCTTTAGCCTTAAGCTGAGTAAAGTTATTTTCTTCGGAAGTAGATATAGCTTTTTGGCAGAAATCAAAAGATTTTTTAATATCACCTAAGTTTTTGTAAGTTAAACATAGAGTTATTAAGCTATGCACAACTCCCCAAAAAGTCACTCTAGTGGATGAAGATATTGCAGAGAAGCCATCTTCAGCAATATAAACAGCATCTTCTCTAACGTTAGAAGATGATTTAACAAAAGCTAGGCAACACTGAGCATATGCCATGTAATCGTCAAGATTGCTATCTTGTTTAGCCAAGTTACAAACCGACTTAAAACAATCTTCGGCTGCTTCCATCTCCAATAAATCAAGCTTGCAAAGCCCTGTATTGAAAACTACAGAAATTTTTATTACCTTGACATCTAAATTGTCTAATATTTCTTCTGACTTTTTATAGCAAGCTATAGCTTCTCGAATGCAACCGATAATTCGATATGTATAACCTAGTATATTGTAAAGTTTAATTAGTCTTTCTGGTGATTCTATATAGTCTATTATCCGACTAATTACAGAAAAATTTTTTTGGAGCAGTCCCAATTGGTAAAACGAGGAACCTAAAGGTAAACCTGTACCCCACTTTTTACCTCTTCCTTGCACAATTACATCACAAGCTAGCTCAAAATCACTAATTTCTACATAGTGATAATAAGCTTCTAAAGCGGTTAATGCATCTGTAATATTCTTGATGACTGTAACTCGTTGCGTCCAACCTTCTGCGGCTTTTCGATTTACTAATTCCCATTCTTCACTGACTAACCTTAATCTACTAATCGCTTCATCCTGAATTACCGGATGCAGCCAGTATTGTCCTTTTTTCGCTTCTATTAAAGACAAATCTTGCAAAGCTTTAATTACACGTCGGCGTTGTTGTTCTGGAACATCCCAAAGCAAACATAAAACTCCCTCAATAGGTACTGAAGGAATATCTTGATAGCGATAGCATCCTAAACGACACAGAAGGCGATAGGCTTCTAAGTCATTTTTTTCAAGACGCGTAAATTGACTGGCGACTAAATCTTTTAACTCTCTTTCTATTAATAAATATTTACAGTTTTCCTGCCAATAGGCGTGTATGTCACCATAAAAATCTGTTAATATTGCTCCTCGGAGAATTTGCATTGCTTTGGCGTTACCTCCATAAGCTCTGCACATTTCACTGAGAATAGTACAATCACAATTGATATGGCATCTGCGGAAAAACTCTCGCCATGCTTCATCATCTAAACCTTCGAGTGGGTAGAGATTTATCTCTACGCTAGACTCCCGCAAACGCTCACGACTTGTCACTAAAGTAACTGAATGCACATCGGGATCTGCTAATACTCTCAATAGCTCAACATAAGGGCGAAGATATTCTAGGAATTTGCCATTTTGATCGAGAGCAGTTTCTAGATTATCGATAAACACCCCAATTTTAGTAGTTTGTTCTCGCAGTTTGCGCCGGAGTCGTTCTAAGCTGATACCAAAGTCACATCCCGGTTCTTCGTTAAAGTATCGCCGCAGCCATTCCTCAACTACACTCTCCACAGGGGTGATGTTTTGGATTTCTGTGGTGGCCATCCACAGTTCCAGAACAAAATTAAATCTTTGACTTTTAAAATATTTGCGTGCTAAGGTTGTTTTGCCAACACCACCTTCACCCTGGATGAGGATAACTTTTGCTCCTCCACTAACAAGGGTGTGGAGTTCGGATATTTGGCGATCGCGCCCCACGAAGTTAGAATCTAAATCTTGAGGTTTAGCGTCATTCGCCACTAAATTTGGAATTTCCGGGATTTTTTGCGATTGTTGAGTTGTTCTAAACCTCTGAACCACTCCTTGGAAGGTTGATTTTGAGACTTTCTCTCCTAGCACTTTTGACAGCAAATGCCAAAGTTCTGCACCAACTGCTTTTAAATGCGCTTCTGTATAACCACGGCTGTTGGCAATATCTTGGTAAGTCCGCTTTTCATCCTCCCACAAATGACGCAAGATAATCCTTTGAGTTTTATCTAGGTGTTCTCCCGTCTTAAGAAAAACCAAGTTATCTACAAACTCTAAGGCTTCTTCTACACCCATTTGCTAGCTTGATGTATCATTTGCAATTTATTATAACCATATTTTTACTACTTCTTCCTACTTTGCATATTACAAAAATACTTTTTCCTACTCGGTAGTATATTTACTTTATCCTACTGCAAACCATTTTGGACTGTATTATTCTTGTAATTAATACAGGCGAAGTTAAGTTAAGCGCCAATAAAAGGTGGTTGAGGAGAGATTTTACCAGCGTTACTACTGCAAGCTTAGTAAACCACAGATATTACTTGTTACTGTCCCATATTAATGACCAAAGAGGCAAGGGAGCAGGGAGCTAGAAGCAAGGGGGAGGATTTAAGATTCCCCCTGCAAAATGGAGAGGGTTTCTGAACAACTAAATTTATTTATCGGGTTCTCTCCCCTGCTCCCTACCCCTTTTCCTTTTTTGTTGACTCATGAAAGTGGTGTCTACTAAACAGGCAGTAGGTATTAACTAACTAGATTCTGTAGAGCATATTTACAGCTAAGTATGTAAGCCTTTACCCTACAGGAGGTTCAATGATGTTAGACAAAGCTTGTCATCATGATTGCAATCAAAATCAGTGCCCCTTTGCCCAAGATGCACGTAATCCCAATAGATATGTTTGCCTCAAATGTGGTGTTGAGCGAGAAATAAATAATTATTCCTCTGGTTTCGGCTCATTTTTGCTGCTGTTGTTAAGCTTGTTTATTTCGTTTCAACTATTAGTTACCTACGAAAGGCGAAACGATCTACAAAGGCAACAACAGTCTTTGAATAACTCACCCAATCAGACAAATATTCACAACGTGTAAAACTAATCTTCAGACTGGGCAAGATTTCCCATAATCTCCTTTTTTAAAAGGTAAATGGGAAATCAAAAAGAATATGCACTGCTAAAAAGCTAGTTATTTTCGTGAGTAAAATTATGGAAAAAAATCAAGATACGCTTTTATTTCGCTTTGCTTCTAAATCTTTGAAATATTTTTTACTGGTGCTGTTTGGCATTGCGATCGCCTACGTTCTATCCATTGGTTTAGGCATCTTACACATCATACCCATACTGGTGTACCTTTTACAACAGCTTTTGCTTCCACTGGGAATCATCTTGTTGTGTTTAATTACAACAGTAGTCATTATTGAATCGCTGCGTTAACAATCTTGGGAGTAGGGAGTTATTTAATTTTGGATTTTAGATTTTAGATTAACCCCCTATCTTCATGTAATCGCTTTGGGAAAGGAATTTGGAATTTGAGATTTCTCCTTCAATCCAAAATCCAAGTTGCGCTGGAAGCGCACCAAAGCTGCGACTCAAAATCTAAAATTAAATGGCTTCTAACTTATTTACTTACCGTAGTAAACCCTGGCATTCCGGTATCCTATATTTCGCAGATATTTATTCCATTCCTCTGCTGGGAATCGATCAGAGAACGGCCCTACGGCTACGTGTGGCCCTCTTGGTTGCGTCCTTTCGAGGACTGCGCCAGATTGTCCTAAATCTTGACCAAATCGGCCCAGATTCTGCCTAACTTCTGATGCGATCGCAGATAATTGGTCTAGAGTGGTCGGAATGATGACATAATACCTAGAAACTGGCCTAGTAGCACTTATATTATTGCGATCGCCTACAAAGCCTCTATTACCTACATCTATCTCTTGTCCGTTAGCAAAGCTGATAATGCGGGTGCTATATATGCCTCGTGACTGTAGCTCATTTACCCGTTGTTGGGCGTTAGATACCCTGTTAAAAACACCTGACTGAATTACACTCCGTCCTTGGTACTGGCGAATGTAAGCACTGGGTTCAATTTGACGGATTGCTTGTAGCGTCTGGAAATCACTACTATCTACGTAAACTAAGTAGCGCTCAAAGTTCTGGTTATATTGACTAAACTGTGAAGGTTGAGAAGGCTGAAAGTTCGGCTCAAATTGATTGTTTTGTAATGGTTGAGAGGGCTGCAAATTCGGCTCAAACTGATTGTTTTGTAATGGTTGGGAGGGCTGAAAATCCTGCTCAAATTGACTTTCGTCCACTGGTTGTAACTGCGGTGATGGCTGTTGACTAAAAGGAATTATTGGTGGTGGCGGTAAAGTTTCACCTGCTTGTTGAGCCAATAGCACCTTGCTGTTGTAAATTTGTGCTTGTGCTGGAGTAGATTTGGGAATCAGCACGAACCATCCTCCCATTAATAAAGACAAAAGTCTGATAGTAGGCTTCCAACCCTCAGAACTTCGGCGCAGCGTCTCAATTGGGATAAATTGACTTGGTATTCCTCTCGACATAGTAGTTAGAAAGTAGTCAAAGTATTTTTAGGCAATTTCCATCAAGAACTAATTAGTTCACCGTTGTAGCAACTACTATATAGCGTTAACGTGAAGTTAGCTCATCTACATGGCAAAAAATACATCTGCAACTATTCTTATATGAATGTATTCCCATGCAGAACATGGGAACGAGGAAAATATTAACTACAATTTGGTGTCAGTAAGCTTTCAAACACAAAGTCTGCCAATTTTGTACCAGACACATAAGCTGTATCTGCATCCCATATGAACACCAAAATAAACACGACTGCGCCCATTCTCTAAAGCTGCGGAAGAAAAGCTATTAAATTTTTGGAATATCTGACACAAAAAGACGCGCAACCTTTCCTAGAGAATGCCTACCCAGTTATGCCCAGTAATGACGGAGTTAAGAGCAATTTATATTTGCTTGCTCAAAAACCGAAATGCTTTAGTAGCAAGGCTTTGAAAGAGTGTGTGCTACAATTGGACAACCACGCAGCTATCGTGTCGTGCTTTGTATGAAAAAAGTCGTCGTTGGTCTTTCTGGTGGCG
This sequence comes from Nostoc sp. FACHB-888, assembly GCF_014696655.1. NCBI lineage: Bacteria > Bacillati > Cyanobacteriota > Cyanophyceae > Nostocales > Nostocaceae > Nostoc > Nostoc sp. FACHB-888. Next base: position 11,786 of record NZ_JACJQM010000045.1, read on the forward strand.
TTGACAGTTCCACCGCCGCAGCTATCCTGCACCATCAGGGCTATGAAGTGATTGGTTTGACTCTTTGGCTAATGAAAGGCAAAGGTCAATGTTGCTCTGAAGGTATGATCGACGCGGCTGATCTCTGTGAACAACTGGGCGTTCCCCATGAGGTTGTGGATATTCGAGATGTCTTTCAGACGCATATTGTCGATTACCTGGTGACTGGTTACAGTGCTGGGATCACACCTTTGCCTTGCTCTCAGTGTAATAAAACGGTGAAGTTTGGGCCAATGGTGCAGTATGCCCATGAACAATTGGGGTGCGATCGCATTGCTACTGGTCATTATGCCCGCATTAGCTATGACGAAGCAACTGGACGTTACCAATTATTAAGGGCTGTTGACCGCAACAAAGATCAATCATACTTCCTCTATGATTTGTCTCAAGATTTACTTGCAGCAACTATATTTCCTCTGGGCGAACTAGAAAAAACTGACACGCGCCGCATTGCAACTGAATACGGACTGAAAACTGCTGATAAGCCAGAAAGTCAAGACTTATGTTTAGTGGAAAGTAACGGTTCCATGCGGGCATTTCTCGATAAATATTTAGCTCCCAAAACAGGCGATATTGTAGATGTATCAGGCAAAGTTTTGGGACAACATGATGGTGTCCATCACTACACCATTGGCCAGCGTAAAGGCTTAGGGATTGCTGCTGCTGAACCTCTGTATGTGATTGAATTAGATGCAGAAAATAATAAAGTAATAGTAGGCGATCGCACTAAGGTAACTCAGCCAGAATGCACAGTAAATCGGGTAAACTGGGTTTCCATTGCTGAACCATCCACCCCAATTCATGCCCAAGTGCAAATTCGCTATCGTTCAACGCCTACACCAGTGACGGTGATTCCGTTGGAAAACTCCCGTGTGCGTTTGGTCTTTTATGAACCTCAATTCAGCATCACCCCCGGACAAGCGGCGGTGTGGTACGACGGCGAGAAAGTGTTAGGTGGCGGAATAATTGAACAATTTAGTTGAATCTTACCCTGCTTTTGCGCCCCTCCACAAGTGAGGAGGGGTATTTTTATTTATCACATTTTTGTAAAAAAGTTTGATAATGTTGTTGCAATGCAATTGAATTAGGTTTAAATCTGTCTTTATCAGGAAGTAGTAATTTTTTTCCGCCGAGTCCTTCATAATCAGTCCCACATAAAGTAGGAGAAATTACTACCTCATAGCTTTTTGGATGAATAGATAGTAAGTGTTGATCAAAAAGTATGTGTATATCTACCCGAAGTAAAATGCCATTAGAGGGATGATTTGTTTCACTGCCAAGATAGGGAATAATATGAGCGGCTTGTAATACTTTATCTGGGCCAAAGCCTGTAATAGCACACTTTCTTTGATAGGCTTTTAGTAGCTCACGCAGAAACCTTGATTGCCCTTTGCGTTGAACAACTCTGGATACAACCCGCTTTCTATCATCTGTAATATTCTGCGGATTAAATTTATCTTCAAGTATATGAAGTAATTCTCTCGAAAGCTCATCTTTAGGCTCTTCTCCAGCCATCAGATGCATCAATTTCACTAAAATATTATCCGTTTCTTCATGAGCCAAATTATGCTTATTTATATATTTATGATAAGCAGCAACTAACTCGATATAATCGATGTTTTCCCCAGTGATAACATCTGCCTTTATCTTATCAGTTAATTTTGTTGACAAAGGTGGATTTTGTTTATTAATTTCTATTATTTCCTTTATGAGTTGCTCCCAAAATAGAAATAAATTTTTTGATAATTTATCCTTTGGTTTTTCTCCAAAAGAGAGGTTTAGAAGTCTATATAGTATATCTCTTTTCTGCTTAAAGCTTAATGTATTCTGCTTGGTATATTCTACAAAAACAATAGTGATTCTTTCCCAACACTTAATTTCCCTTTCGGGAAAAACATCACGTGTGAAATTCATTACCCAATCTTCAAAACTATATTTTAACAAAAAACCCAGAAATGAGTAAAATTTTTTAATTCGAGTAATTTGTTCGGAAGTAAGTTGGCTTGTTAATTCTCGGCGAATTATAAGGTTATCAAAAGATACAGTTTTCGTTGTAAATTTGCCTGTCTTAAGGTTTAAGACTTTTGTTTTTCTATTAAGTTTTTGATTATTTGACATTTTTTAATCTTACTATTCCCATTTATTATCTCCTAAATCTTCATCCAATATTGCTTCGATATCTTGTCCGCCATAAATGACTCTCAGAATCTCTACACCTGAATCCGAAGTAAGATAAAAAACAAGATACTTTTTAAATCCTTTTATTGCTTGCTGTCGAATACCAGCTAAATTGGGATGAGAGAATTGACAAGATTTTCCCATTCGTGGCATTTTACCTAGTTGTTTGAAAGTTGTTTCTGCTGCTGCAAGAAACCGATCTGAAGCTTCCAAGTTATCTTCTGCAATATAAGTCGCTAATTCTATCAAATCGCGGATGACTTGCGGTCGTTTGCTTACGTCGCTCATTAACCTTCGTTTGACTCTTTATTCTTGGCAATTCTTCCGCGCACAGCTTGGCGAATGTCTTCCCAATCGTCAGGAGTCATCTCAGTTGCATTTCCAGAATTTAGACCTTCTAAAAGCATCGCTTCCAAACGTTCAGCCGCTTGACGCTTTTGATCTTGGCGTACTAACTCGCGGAAATATTCACTGACACTACTATAGCCACCAGTCGCCACTTTCTCTTCTATATAAGTCCGCATCGCGTCAGGGAGAGATATATTTATACTTTTCACTGGCATTACTTCCCTAATTTTTGCTTCATAATATTATTTTATGGCAATTTATGCCATTTATTGCCATAGCAGGAGTAATTAGCAAAAGCAATACCTGCGTGGGCTACATATACTTACTTTTTATCAAAAACTACTTCTATCTAATGCTTCTTCAAACTCTTTCAAAGCTTGTACGGTTCCTACTTGCCAAGCTCGTTCAACTGTAGCGGCAACGATTTGAGTTAGAGGGATATTTGGAAAGTTAGGACTGTGATCAGATTCGATGTAATGTCCATCCTTGAGTAAATAAATCCTCAGCTTTTTACTATCGTAAATCCATAGTTCTGGAACTGCGATCGCAACGTATGCATCAAGAGTTGTTTTTGATGTCACATCTGTTTCAATTGCCAAATCAGGAGGCGGATCATCGGGTTCGAGTTTGCGACGACCGATCATTCTTTGGTAATTCTGGATGTAGAAACAAGCATCTGGTTCTACCCCCGCCGTATTTTCCCGCTTGAAGGTGGTTGAACCGAAGGGTTCATAACTTTTTCCGGCGATCTTCAGCAAGATTTTTACAATATCCGAAATTAAGTCCTTTGATTTTTCGTGTTCGGGTAGAGGAACCATAATTTCTAACGTAGACTTGCTGTAAGCAACTCGTAGCGAGCGCTTTTCCCCCAGTTCTTGCAAAATAGACTCAAATTCCTCCCAACTGATATCCTGGATATTCACTGTACTACCAGGTGTTAGCCGCATTTGACTAACAGGTTTAACAATGGGGGATACAGCAGTCATAAGCATTTTCCTTATAAAGGAACTATTGTGAAACTTGAGGCTGGATTAGCTTTAGCGTAACCTAATCAGATCGCTTACAGGCTAGTTGCAAAAATTTTCCTCCATCTCTAAACTCTTTTTTTTCTCTACGTACCAGCATTTGATAAGTTAGTACATAATCTGAAACAATAACAGTTAATACAACGAGGGGATTACGTTGAGTCAAAATCCAGATGCTATAGCTCCTCATGGTGGACAGTTGGTTAACCGTATAGCCACACCAGAACAAAGAGCAGAGTTTCTCTCAAAAGCTGACTTTTTGCCGCGAGTGCAACTAGACGATCGCGCCGTTTCTGATCTAGAAATGATTGCGATCGGTGCTTTTAGTCCACTCACGGGTTTTATGAACCAGCAAGACTACGATCGCACTGTTACAGAAATGCGACTAGCTAACGGTCTTGTGTGGTCAATACCGATTACACTATCGGTAAGCGAGGAAGTAGCTTCCCCCTTAAAAGAAGGCGGCTTCATCCGTCTGGATAACTCCAGAGGTGAATTTATTGGGGTTTTGCAACTCACGCAAAAATATCACTACGACAAAACCCGCGAAGCCATTAATGTCTACCGCACTGATGATGTCAAACATCCAGGCGTACAAGTACTCTATAACCAAGGTACTGTACATCTGGCGGGTGATATTTGGCTATTGCAGCGCGAACCTCATCCCCAGTTTCCCACTTATCAAATCGATCCAGCTGCCTCACGGCAACTATTCAAAGACAAGGGTTGGAAAACCATCGTTGGCTTTCAAACTCGCAACCCCATTCACCGCGCCCATGAATATATTCAAAAGTGCGCTTTAGAAACTGTTGATGGTCTATTTTTGCACCCATTAGTGGGGGCGACAAAAGAAGATGATATTGCCGCCGATGTGCGGATGCGCTGCTATGAAATTTTGCTAGAACACTACTACCCCTTAGAACGGGTAACTTTGGCAATAAATCCAGCAGCAATGCGCTATGCTGGGCCTCGTGAAGCAATATTCCACGCTTTAGTCCGCAAAAACTACGGTTGTACTCACTTTATCGTCGGACGGGATCACGCTGGCGTTGGTGACTATTACGGTACTTACGATGCTCAATACATCTTTGATGAATTTGCCCCAAGTGAATTAGGCATTGTGCCGATGAAATTTGAACACGCTTTCTACTGCACGCGCACTAAGCAGATGGCAACATCTAAAACTAGTCCCAGCAGGCCGGAGGAACGCATTCATTTATCGGGGACAAAAGTCCGAGAAATGCTGCGACGTGGTGAGTTACCTCCACCAGAATTTTCTCGTCCTGAAGTAGCGGCAGAGTTGGCGCGGGCAATGCGGATAGAAGTACCTGTTTAGGGCATGGGGTATGGGGCATGAGGCATTAGTTATGGTTTCTCACTCTGCTACCTCATCTTCCTTATCTCTAGATTTTGAACAACAAGCAAACAGTATCGACTGTAACTTTACAATACAGAGTTCAGCCCTGTAAGCTGCTAACTGATAGCTGAGGGCTGATAGCTAATTATGAAACGGCGCACGTTTTTACACAGAATTGGCTCAATACTCGCGGTATTGGGGGTAACTGAGGCTGAGTGGTTGACTTTGGGAAATCGCTATTATCAAGCTTTGGCACAACCCAGCCCGCGTAAATTGGCATTGTTAATAGGTATTAACCAATACCCAAAAATTTCAGCCCTCAGTGGTTGTCTGACAGATGTAGAACTACAAAGAGAACTTTTGATTCACCGCTTTGGCTTCCAAAGGTCAGATATTTTAACTTTAACTGAGGAACAAGCTAGCAGGGGATTGATTGAAGCGGCTTTTTTGGATCACTTGGGTAAGCAAGCTAAACCTGGTGATCTGGTCGTCTTCCATTTTAGTGGTTATGGCAGCCGTGTCAAATTGGAAACATCGCCAGATATAATACAAAACGCTCTGGTGACAGCTAATGAAAGTCAAAATTCACAAATAGTCAACTATATATTAGAAGAAACTCTACTGCTATTATTGCGATCGCTCCCCACAGACCGAGTCACAGCAGTATTAGATACTAGCTATTATGCTCCTAGCGCAGTAATAGGATTAAAAATTCGCGCCCTTCAGGAGTCAGTAGCAAAGCTAGCAGCAGAGGAACTCGACTTTCTCAAACAACTTAAAACTCAGAAGTTATCCAGTACTCCAATTGTTTTAGCAGCTACCTCAGAGCCAAAGCAGCCTGCGAGAGAAAGACTCTTTTCTGGTTTTAGTGCTGGGTTATTTACCTATGCCTTGACGCAGTATTTGTGGGAATTCACCCCAGCTACCACAATTCAAGTCGCCCTCTCTCATGTGGAAAATTCCTTATACAAATTGGGAAATAAACAGCAACCAGCCTTATTAAGTAGTCAAAAAAATCCAGATATAACCTCTCTACTGCCAGAAAGTATCATTGGTGCAGAAGGTGTGGTGAGTGCTATTGAAGAAGACGGTAAAACAGTGCATCTGTGGTTGGCAGGATTACCTCCACAAGTGCTGCTATACTACGGAGTGAATTCTCGATTCACCCTAGCAACAACAGAGCAATTAATATTGCGATCGCGCACTGGGTTAACAGCAAAAGCGCAAATTTCCAAAATTGAAGGTGCAAATCCCCTACAAATCGGGCAACTCGTCCAAGAAGCAGTCCGGGTTTTACCCCGAAATATTAATTTGACAATCGCTTTGGATACAGGATTGGAAAGAATTGAGCGGGTAGACGCTACAAGTGCCTTTGCTGGATTTTCCCATGTATCCACCGTAATGGCAGGAGAAAAACCAGCTGATTATCTATTTGCCAAGCTACAAGAAGTTCCCAGTAGTTATGGTCTATTTTCTCTTGGTGGCGAGCTAATTCCCAATACTACCGGGGAAGTAGGAGAAGCAGTAAAATTAACAGTGCAAAGGTTAGCGCCAAAATTATCAATCTTGTATGCAGCCAAATTATGGCGACTTACAGAAAATGAAGGTTCTTCCCGCTTGCCTCTCAAGGCAACCTTAGAAATAATTAGTGGCATCTCGCCTCGCGTTGTCATCCAGCGCGAAACAGTACGAACTTTCAAGACTGAAAACTCGATTAAAAAATCGCTCCCTACTCCGATTGTGCCTATCGGTAGTCGAATGCAATATCGAGTGGAAAACCAGAGCGATCGCCCAGTATATTTAATCTTGCTGGGATTAAACAATAATCATACAGCGATCGCCTTCTACCCTTGGGAAACCCCCACAGAAGCAAACATTGCGGACACCAAGCCCCTTCTTAAAGAAGTAGTTATTGCCCCAGGTGAAACCCTTACCCTACCCCAAACTAATGCTGCTTCCCAATGGGTGATTTCAGGGCCAGCTTCTGAGTGCGAACAACAACTGATTTTTAGTACTAACCCCTTTAGGGAAACTCTGGCCGCCTTGAGTACTGCTAAGTATTCCACAGCCGAACAACGGTCGATTGACCCATTGTTAAATCCCTTGGACGTTGCACAAGCCTTGCTACAAGACTTGCATAACGCTAACGCTCTCAAAACTGAGATGAATGGCACAGCAGCCGACTCATATATCTTGGATGTAAATAATTGGGCAAGTCTTAGCTTTAGTTTTCAAGTATCTTGACACTCCTACGGTTATTAAACTATCGCTGTTTGTTTGGGTTTTAACTTGGGCAAATCTGCCTTGTCTTTCTTCTATCAACTTTCTGGAAGTAGACACCACCCTTAAAACAACACTGTTCAATAATTTGAAAGAAGTAAGTTCTTTCAAGGGAACACTTACAGGTTAGATTTTGCAGGCTGCAATCTCTCTGTCTTTTTACTGCTTTATTAAGTCCGCCTACGCTGACTAATACTAATTCACAAAAATCCTGATACATATAGATTTCTCGTAAGGGCATGGCAAAGACAAGCCCTTACCAGCGTATTTGTATCATTATTAAAGTGAAATGGTATAACTTCAAGATCATCTCCAGTAAAAAATTCTTTCTCTTAGCATAAGCTAGAGTTTTATATAACTTTAGTTGTACTCCTATTGATTACCCTGAAGGTTCAACTTGAATATTTAACTCATAAAGTATGAACTATAAACCATAAAATATCTCAATTTAATTCAGTCGCCAGCAGGAGGAGATTCAGCACAATATTTTTTATAATTGCTAACAAAGCTTATAAACAACCCGGAAACAGCGTATGCCTCTTCATAAACTTGAACATTTTGACCCAAACTATCGAGAAACTTTTGGCGGAGACGACATAAAATCCCTGGATCTTTATACTGAGGGAGGAGACAGAGTTGGCTCAGTGGCTGATGTTTTAGTAGATGACGATGGCCATTTCCGGTATTTAGTTATTGATACAAGCGTAAATTTTCTAGGAAAAAAAATATTACTACCAATTGGCCTTTCCCGGATCAATTATGCTGCAAGACGTGTCTATGTTGATGGATTAAGCAGGCAGCAAGTAGAAGGTTTAGTTGAGTATAAAGAAGGCGCGTTCATCGATCATGATTACGAAGAAAGCGTACGTAGTGGATTTCGCTCTCCAAGCAGCGGTGTGACTTACGATCGCAATACATACAATTACCAAACAGAACCAGCTTTATACGGGTTGAATGATCAAGATCATCAAACTTTTAGACTGTATGAAGAACGATTGGTTGCTAACAAACAGCGGATCAAAACTGGAGAAGTAACGGTTGGTAAACACATTGAAACACAAACTGCAAGTGTTACCGTACCTATTCAAAAAGAGCGAGTTCTAATTGAGCGAGTTGTGCCAACAGAAGCAGGAAACGTTATAGATCCCAATGAGCTTAAGTTCCAAGAAGGGGAAGTAGCACGCATAGAAGTGTATGAAGAAACGCCTGAGATACGTAAAGAAGCCTTTGTGCGTGAAGAAATCCGAGTTAAGAAAGTAGTAGAACAAGACACTGTGGAAGCACAAGGAACTATTCGTCGAGAAGAGTTAGATGTTGATACTGAGGGTAATTTACAGGTGCAGGAACATGGTACCACTACACATGAAACTATTTAAGTAGTTGGTCAATAAGTTTGTTTAGTATCTTTATCTGAAATAATCATGCAGGCAAAGTTAATTTTTATCTCTGCCTGTATTTTTGTATTAAACAACGAAATTCCTGATTTATCTAAAAAGACGGAAATTTAACCATTTTAAAAATTTACATATTGATAAAGGATGTGGATGCGTGAAATTGCACTTTATATCACAATGTTTTCCTGTCTCTACTTAATCTTTGGCTATGCTATAAATTTGCTATAAGAAAATATCTATAACTTTTGATAATTAAACTTTTGAAATAGTTCATTCGCCAGAAAGAGGCAAATAAGTAATTAAATGGCTAATTTAGTTATTAGGAGATGGGAAGAAAATTTTTGAGGAAAATATCATGGTTCTTTACAAATTAGAAGATTTTGAGCCTAATTATCGTGAAACCTTTGAAGGTCGCGACATTAATGGCCTTGGCGTTTATACACAAGGAACTGATGAAAAGATTGGGACTGTAAGCGATGCTTTAGTGGATGAAGAAGGTCATTTCCGCTATCTAGTCGTTGACTTAGGTTTCTGGATTTTTGGTAAAAAGGTATTACTACCAATTGGTCGTGCCCGGATCGACTATAACGTTGATCGCGTTTACACAATTGGCTTGACTAGAGAGCAAGCGGAAGATTTACCTGAATTCAATGAACGCCTAGCGCTTGATTACGACTATGAAGAACGCGTGCGTGGCGTATATCGCCAGCCCACAGACTACACCCGTCCTTTAGAAGCATCAACACCTGTAGAAGGAACAATACCTGTAGATACAAGCTATCAACCAGCAGCAACTACACCAACTTACAATCGTGATACCTACAATTACGAACATGAGCCTTCTTTATACGGAGTAAATGAGCAAGATCATCAAACTCTGAGATTGTATGAAGAACGGCTAGTTGCCGGTAAACGTCGCCAAAAAACTGGGGAAGTAGCGATTGGCAAGCACGTTGAAACTGAGACTGCACGGGTTGCAGTGCCAATAGAAAGAGAGCGGGTTGTGATTGAGCGTGTAACTCCAGCAGATGCAGGTACCGCTGTTTCTGGGCGCGAAGCAGACTTCCGTGAAGGCGAAGTTGCTCGCGTAGAAATCCACGAAGAAACTCCTGAAATTCGTAAAGAAGCATTTTTGCGTGAAGAAGTCAGAGTTAGAAAAGTGGTCGAACAAGACACAGTTGAAACTCAAGAAACTGTGCGTCGTGAAGAGTTAGATGTGAATGCTGGTAATCTTCCGATTGAAGAACGCTAACTAACAGAGTCATTAGTTAGTAGCTAATGACTAATAATTAATTTAGTACAGTACAGGTGAGGCTGTTAAGTTAGCTTTGCCTGTGCTTACGATAGATAATGCAATTTTAAATTTTGGAATGCGAATATTGTCGTAAATTAAATATGGGTTAGATAAATACATCTGTCGCAAACATTTTCTAAATAGTATTTAGATGATCAATACGTTTAATTTAGTTAAGTAAAAAGTAACTCATAATTTGCATATGAATAGCCAACCGATGACAAAAAACATTGGACAGGCAAACTCCGACTCTCAGACTAGCACCTCATTAGCAGATTTAAGAAAGAAGGTGAAAGGTTTTGCTGTATTCGATCAGCAAGATCAGCTAGTAGGAGTAGTTCATGACTTAATTGTGGATGCTAATCGTCGATTAAACCTAGTTATATCTAACGAGGTGAATCAAGAAACTCTAGAATATGGTCAGCAGTTGGCCGGGAAACATCCTTCTTTATTTCGCTTGCAGAGCCAGAAAATCAAAAAAATCGACAAACCGACTAAATCTGTTTTCATAGACTTAAACAAATCAGAAATTGAATATATGCCTGAATATTTAGAAACAGAAACACCAGGCGAACGCGTACTATCAGAAAACTCAACTGACCAACCAGTCGATTCTCAAACTACAAATAACACAGTTGAGCCAGTAAATTTAGAAGAGGTTACCGAAGAACAGATTATTCGTTTACTAGAAGAACGATTAGTTGTTGAAAGCAGTAAGCGTAAAATTGGTGAGGTGATTGTTCGTAAACAAGTCGAAATCCGGATGATACAAGTTCCTGTCCGGCGTGAGAAGTTGATTGTGGAACAAATTAGCCCAGAACAAAAACAACTTGCAGAAATTGATTTAGGACAAGAAGAAATTTCTGGCATCCAATTAACCGATATAGAAAGACTTGAAGTTACCCATTTTAATAGTGGTTTAACCGTAAGCGGCGAGTTTAGCTCACCTAAAACTGCTAGTTTATTATTAAATGCGATCGCACTAGAGCAAAATCACGGCTGCAACCAGGTGCGAGTGACCATTGTTGTTGAAGATGAGTCACACCAGAAAAAATATCAGGAGTGGTTTGACCGCTGTTCTAAAGGTCAACAACCAAACCCTGAAAAATGAGTTAGTTTCTCGCTGATTGTTAGGGTGGGCATCGCACACCCTAATTTTTTTTGCTGATTTAAGAAAAGAAAGTTGAAATTTCCGTTCCCTTAAGAGCCAGTGGAATATCCCTAAAGCAACTTAATTTACAATACTAAGCAGTTGCCGTTCTTTTGGCCACTTGCAATGAAATTTCAACTGAAGAGACTTTTACCGAAGAAAAAACAGCGCCTGATCCCCCGTATTCAGATTCAAGTTCGAGATGGAAAGTTTGAGATTATGGGTATGGGTGCATGGCATTCCTACTGGCGCGATCCCTACCATCTGCTGCTAACGATTCCCTGGGCTGGCTTTCTGACCTTAATTTGTAGTTTCTATATAACGATTAATATTCTATTTGCCCTAGCTTACTGGATAGGAGGAGATTGTATTGCCAACGCCCGACCTGGCTCTTTTTTAGATGTTTTTTTCTTTAGTGTGCAAACCCTAGCATCTATCGGCTATGGGGCAATGTATCCTAAAACAACTTACGCCAACATTGTTGTCACGATTGAAGCAATGATCGGTTTGATGGGAATTGCTGTGATGACGGGGTTAGCGTTTGCTCGATTCTCCCGACCCACAGCCCGCGTGCTTTTTAGCCGTGTTGCTGTAATTACACCTCATAATGCGATGCCGACTCTCATATTTCGCAGCGCTAATCAGCGTCGCAATATGATTCTGGAAGCGCAGATGCGAGTCTACTTGATGCGCGACGAGGTAACCCTAGAAGGTCAGTTCATGCGTCGGTTCTACGATCTCAAACTCCTGAGCAGCCAAACACCTAGCTTCACCTTAAGCTGGTCAGTGATGCATGTTATTGATGAGTTTAGCCCTCTATATGGGATGACACCAGAATCATTAACGCAGACAAATACTATGCTGATCATCTCTTTGAGTGGCATTGATGAAACGGTTGCACAGGTCGTCCATGCGCGTCATAGTTATGCTGCTAATGAAATTTTGTGGAACAATCAATTTGTTGATATCATGCACCACACACCCGATGGACATCGCTACATTGATTACAACCGCTTCCACGAGGTTTTACCTTTAGATGAAATGCTTTGAATGCTTAAAACTTACTCCAAATTCTAATTGAGTGGTGGTTGTAAGGGTTTAACGACAACCCGACCATTTTCAACTACAGTGCAACTTTTAACCATGCTTTTGCTGTAGTTAACTGGCACATCCTGGGACTGGTTTTGGTAGGAGACATTTTGCTGCTGTTGTTGGTTGAGGACGACAACACAACAAGGGCAGGAGGAGAAAGACATATAAAATATTTTGATCTCTATATCTATTATCGCTCTACTGATGCTGTTTGGCTGAAAAATTTGCTACTGATGTGTTTTGATAAGCCAGTGCTGATTTAAAGTGTATATGCGAAACTATGGCTGGAAGTAGTTGCTTTCTTGTGCTTGTAACCTGTTTGATATATCTAAACCAAGTAAACAGGAAAGCGGTTATAGATCCCGCCCCGCTTTCCTCCCTGCTCAAACTTGTCTGGCAGGGTTAGATAGTGGATTTTTCTAATGAAAAAATTTTTGAGATACCTGGGTTTAGGTTTGCTATCTACGTTTCTGACTGCAACTCCTGGATTGGGAGCTGAACGCATTAGCTTTTATTATCCTCCCTTCGGCGAGTTCTCGTTGTCTGTGGATTCGCTGGAAACTTTTGCGAAAGTTGGCAAAATAGATCAAGATTTTTCATTTTATGCTAGTCGTGCTACCCCACAACAACTCACTCAACTGCGGGATCTGCTCCAGCAAAGGTTCAATGTCACTCCTACTTTGGTGTCTCAGGTTACCTACTCACCTATAGGCGAACAAGTGATGCAACAGCTAGGAGAATTACTCCTTACTGAGTCTCGACAGAACGGCTTCTATGCCATACGTGCCTCTTTAATTTTGGCTGCTGCTGATCAAGAAGGTTTAACAGTTGTGAATTTGCTGCGGAAATTTCCTAGCAATACTATGCGGGTGAATTTCACAGAGGGGTTAAGAATAGTTGATAACTTGTCACAATTGCTCAGAAGAAGGGATGAAGTTGTTGCCTCTCTTCAAAAAGAAGCGATCGCTCAAGCAGCTAATTCAACCGTTGACTTCTCACAACAGCCAGATTTGCGATCGCCTGGAAAATTCCGCTGGCAGAAAAAAAACCTGGAGCTAAATGACTTTTCTCGCAATCGCCGTCTACCAGTAGATATTTATTTACCTGAAACTCAAAACTCTCTGTCGCCTCCCTTTCCCCTTATTGTCATTTCTCATGGCCTCGCCTCAGACCGCTCTCCCTTTGTTTACCTAGCTGAACATCTAGCATCCTATGGTTTTGCTGTTGCTGTACTGGAACACCCTGGTAGTAATGCCGAACGCATTCAACAATACTTTTCGGGTTTAGCAGGGCCGCCACAACCTGCGGAATTTATCAACCGACCTTTGGATATTAAGTATCTACTCAATGAACTCCAGCGACTGGAAAAACTTGATCCTACCCTCCAAGGAAAACTCAATTTTCAGCAAGTTGGGGCAATCGGCCATTCTTTTGGCGGTTATACTGTGTTGGCTCTAGCAGGAGCAAATATTAACTTTAACCAACTGCGCCAAGACTGTGATCCTATTACTTCATCCTTTAATTTGTCGCTCTTTTTGCAGTGCCAAGCAATTGAGTTATCCCCAACAACTTACGAACTCAAAGACGATCGCATCAAGGCCATTATGGCGATTAATCCGATTAACAGTTCAATCCTGGGTGAGGACGGAATTAGTCAAATTAAAGTACCTGTAATGTTGGTAGGAGCTAGTCAAGATATTTTCGCCCCACCTGTATTTGAGCAGATTCGCCCCTTTACCTGGCTTTCTGAATCCAATAAGTACCTAGCTTTGATCGAAAATGCCACCCACTTTTCAGCGATCGCAGAACCTACTTCTGAAAATAATGTTTTACCTGTGCCAGCTGCCTTGTTAGGCCCTGATCGGACTCCTGTTTATTCCTATCTCAACGCCCTCAGCGTAGCTTTTTTGGAAACCCATGTCCTCAACCGCGCTGAATACCGTTCCTATTTACAGCCAGCCTACGCCACATATATTAGTCAAGAGCCACTTAATCTTAGTATTTTGCAGTCGTTGTCGGCAGATCAGTTCAATCAAATTTGGAATAGATCAACTGTCCAGTCAGTCAAACCATTAAATTTTCAACCTCCCTCTACTCCTACCATCCGTAAGAGATTAGGGGCTTCCAGATAAATCCAATTCGCAATTCGCTTTTTCGCCATGACGCTCCTACGTCGCTAACGCTGCGCTAACGCAATTAAACTCAGCCTGACACTAGGGGTGGGGTTTTTACTTACCTTGAGATACAAGGATTTTTTCTCTACGAGACGCTATCGCGAACGCGCCACTTGCGGGCGAGGTTTTGAACATGAAGCTTTTTTGATAAAAAAATATTTCATCCCTACGGAACGCTACGTGTAGCTTGCTTCCCCAAAGGGATACGCTTTAAGGGGAGGGGGGCAGGTGGTCACTGAGCGTCTTGCACTGAGCGTAGCCGTAAAGCTTGCGGCATAGCTACCCTTCGGGCGCAGCCTCTCCAAGAGTTGGGATCTGAAGTTTTACCAGCAGACCCAAGCAACCAAAACAAAACTCTGACCACACATAACGAGAAAACGTTGGTTGTAACGCAGTTTGTGAACTTTTGTAAAGAATTGGTTGGGTCTGCATAAAATTTAGAGATCAAACTGATAGCTCAACAGACGCTGTGCTGTCCAACTATCAGGGAGGATTTTATGGACTTCTGTCAGAAGTTGTTTGAAAAGTGTTTCGCTGTGATTTTAGGCAATTTTAGATCCCTCCTACAGCTTTTTAAGGGGGGAACCGGAATCACAATCCCCCTTTTTAAAGGGAGCCACTGCGGTCTTCTCCCAAGGGGAGACGCCAAGGGCGATAGTGCAGCGTTAGCGTTCACGCAGCGTCTCGTAGAGAGGTACGAGCGTCTGGAGTTTCCCCAAATGGAGCAAATGGCGTGGATTTAGAGGGATTTAGAGCTTTTGATGCCGACAAGATGACTTTTCAAACATCCTCTAAAGAATTAATTGGCTCTGCATAAAACTTGTGCACCCAAGGCAAAGGAAACAGGCATTAGCTTGACAATGATTGTAGATGAAAGTTCAATATGAAAAAAGTGTTTGCATTAATTGAAAAAGAATCAGCCAAATCTGCTCAATTAGGCTCCGAGAAGTAGGCTACAGTCGGGTTTTAAATCCCCTTATGTAACTCTCTTCTCTACGAGATACTGCGCGAACAATGCGTGAATTTGGAATTTAGTAATTGTTGTGGTAGTTCTCAATGGCGTGGAATATAGTAAGGAGCCTACAAATCTGTTAGCAGCCTTGCTTTTCTCAAAATAAATGTTAGTAAGGTTTCTTTTTTGGAAATGATTTCAGCTGTAACGTCCATCCCTGCTTGAATAGGATAGGATTTATCGCCCCTTTTTAAATGATTTCTCTCTGCTTCAATTGTCACTTCATAGTAAGGCGCAATTGGAATGTTACTGTTCCCTGGAGATGTAATAGCATCAGCGGTTATGCCTCTAACAGCACCTTTGAGAATGCCATAATCTGGGTACGGATAAGCAGAAAGCCGCATTTGTACTTCCCCTTCTGAACATTTTGTTACTTCTGGAACTTTACACACCTGCACTTTACTAATATCTGAAGAGGCAACACGGGCTTTGACTACTAAAGGGGCATTTTTGGGAGCAATTTGAGCGATCGCATCCCCAGGGCGAACAACTTGTCCAGCATTTCTCAATTCCAATTTGAGGATAGTACCTGTCTCTGAGGTACGAATTACAGTTTTTTGTAATTCCGTGAAGACCCGTTTAAGTTCTTGTTGAGCAGTACTAATTTGGTTTTGAATCTCTATTTGACGCCTGATGAGTTCCTGTCTTTCTTTATTCAATGCTGCCAGAGTAGAGTCACCCTTAGTCATTTCTTGGGAAATGCGTTCTTGGGCGATCGCCACATTAGCATTACTGGGATTGAGTCCAGCTTTAGTACGTTCCAATCTGGCAAGTGCAGCTTTTAAAGCTTGTTCTTTTTCTTTAATTTGGAGAATAGCGATCGCTCCTGTATTTCCTAGCTGCTGATATCGGTTCATTTCCTCCCTAGCTAATTCAGCAGCCGCTTCTGCTTCTTGCACTTCTGTCTGAGTTGTAATTCCTCTGTCTTTATAGTCCCGTTCGTTACGACTGAGGTCTGCTTTTGCAGATGTGATCGCCTGTCGCATTGCATTGGATTCAGCAGTGATTTGAGTTTCTAGAGCTTTTAGTTGTGCATTAAACTGCGCTCTTTGTAACTCATTTTGTCGAATATTTCCGAGTATTTCTTCTCTTCTACTTTGTAATTGGGAGTTGTCGATGAGGGCGATCGTATCTCCTTTTTTCACAACTTGATTTTCTTTTACTTTGATATTTATGACTGTTCCCTCTGCTGTTGCTTGCACTAACCGGATTTCTCCGGTTGGGCGGACGGTAGCATTAGCTTTTACTATTACGTTGTATTGAAAGACACTAGCAAGGCTGAAGGCAGCGCCAACACTTCCAATTAAAAATATCCCTCCCAACCTTGTCCATATACTGACTGAGGGAAGATATTCGTCTTTTTCGACTAGGCGGAGAAAGTCTGGCTGTGGGTCAATGAGCATAAACGTTAAAAAGCATTTTGTTTACGTAAATAATCTAGCAAAAAAACTTACCTACCGTTAGCGTGACGAGCAAGATTTAGGGATATCCAAAAAATAAAAGTTCTTTTCTATTTCAATAATATGTTTTGCAAAACTTACATAGGTTTGCTGCTTTCGCCTTCCAGGGCGGAAGTGGCAGCTTTTGCTTTTATTGCTGATAAGTGCCTTATCTGTATATAGTTAGTATGTAAATACAAGGTTTCTATACAGCTAAGTCTAAATAATAATTAGCCGTTTTAGTACGAACATCAAATCTTTATAATTTTTATATAAAATTTTATCCTTTCTTTATTCATTTGCAAAAAACTGGTATAATAAATAGAAGTTTTTTAAAATCATTTCTCATCTATCAAAGATTAAGTGAATTTACGCGAGTTGATATTAAATTAATTTATATTCATTTAATTTAGCTTTGTATATAAAGTTTGAGTAAAGAAATTTTTTGCGTGAATGTACTTATTTAAGAATGCATAATCACAGTTTTGAGTTTTATAAAACTATTTAAGTACAAAATGTATAAAATTTACAAACAAATTACTAAAATTATCTTTAGATGCCTGTGTTTTTCGTTATTGTTTCAGTATTAACTCTATATAAGTTAAACTTATGCAGTATTTTTAGAAAGGTATTTCTAAAAATACATCTTTGTAGTTCGCCATATTTATATGAATATGGGTGTTGATGCCTCCGATTTCTTGATATTTAAAAATTTTTTTAAAAAAGTAAATTTGTATAAAGAAGAACTATGTAGTATCTTTTTTGAAGAGATGTAATACATATTTCTTAAAAAATTAGTTACTTGACCTTTGGAACAAGAGTCGTATAATACTTTTAGCGGGACAAAAAAGTAACTAAATATACTCTTTTCGTTTATATCTAATTACTTTGAAGTTCCGTTGCTTTAACCTCAACAATCAAGCGAGAACTAAGATCATGCAAAACACATTGTTTACAACATTAACCGCCACTGAAGAAGCCAATTTGTCTGGTGGTAAAAAGTATAAGCCCAAAAAAGAACACAAAAAAGAAGAACCCAAAAAAGACCCTAAAGCCCTCGTTAAATTAGACTTGAAACTTAACGTAGTTTCAATCGTACAGAATAATATCTCCATCGGTGACGTCGACAAGCTAAAACAAAGCAATGTTGCTGTTGTTAGTCTTTAGTGCCAGGTAAAGAATAAGCGTATAAACAGTAAAGATACGATTAACCGCATCTTTACTGAAATCAAAGTCTCTTACTTAAAGAAACTAACCTGCTGCAATAGGGTAGTTTAATTTCAGGCAAGTGACGTTACTTTAACCTCAACAATCAAGCGAGAACTCAAATTATGCAAAACACATTGTTCACAACATTAACCGCCACTGAAGAAGCCAATTTGTCTGGTGGTAAGAGTTCAAATTATCATTCTTATAAGCCCAAAAAAGAAGAACACAAAAAAGAAGAACCCAAAAAAGACCCTAAAGCCCTCGTTAAATTAGACCTAGCACTTAACGTAGTTTCAATCGTACAAAATAATGTCTCCGTTGGCGATGTAGGAAAGCTAACACAAAGCAATGTTGCTGTTGTTAGTCTTTAGTACCAGAGAAACAATAAACGTAAAATCAGTAAAGACATGATTAACCGCGTCTTTGCTGAGATCAAAGTCTCTTACTTAAAGAAACTAACCTGCTCCAACAGGGTAGTTTGATTTCAGGCAAGTGACGTTACTTTAACCTCAACAATCAAGCGAGAACTCAAATTATGCAAAGCACATTGTTCACAACATTAACCGCCACTGAAGAAGCTAATTTATCTGGTGGTAAAAAAAAGAATGGCAAAGCCACCAAAGCTGCTAAACCCAACGTTAAGTTGAATGTCAATGTTAACATCGTTAAAATTGAACAAAATAACGTCTCCGTTGGTGATGCAGAAAAGCTAGAACAAACCAATACTGCTGTTGTTGTTATTGGTTCTTAGTACCAGGGAAAGAATAAACGTAAAAACAGTAAAGACACGATTAACCGCGTCTTTACTGAGATCAAAGTCTCTTACTTAAACAAACTAACCTGCTCCAACAGGGTAGTTTGATTTCAGGCAAGTGACGTTACCTTAACCTCAACAATCAAGCGAGAACTCAAATTATGCAAAGCACATTGTTCACCACATTAACCGCCACTGAAGAAGCTAATTTATCTGGTGGTAAAAAAAATGGCAAATCCACCAAAGCTGCTAAACCCAACGTTAAGTTGAATATCAATGTTAACATCGTTAAAATTGAGCAAAATAACGTCTCCGTTGGTGATGCAGAAAAGCTAGAACAGACCAATACTGCTGCTGTTGTTATCGGTGCTTAGTACCAGGGAAAGAATAAACGTAAAATCAGCAAAGACACGATTAAACGCGTCTTTACTGAGAGCAAAGTCTCTTACTTAAACAAACTAACCTGCTCCAACAGGGTAGTTTGATTTCTGGAAAGACATATTAGCTTTGTTGTTTATCTAAGTTATTCTAGCATTACGTTTATTCCTACCGCATACTTTTTTTGAACAAAGTTAACAAAATCTATCAACAGTTGCCTATTAGGAACTGTTGATAGATTTACTTAAGACTTTTTTGAAAGATACTGCTCACCTTGAACACTTAAGTAGAGAACTGAGCTTTGCTATTGGAGAAATCGCTCATATCCATGTTTAATCACTCTCGGTAGAGTAAAATCTCAAACCTTTTTATACTTAGGGTCTTGCTTATTTTCCTTGGTATCGGGATTTTTATCAATAGACGCTCATTAAATCCCTAGTTACATCTGGTTTTCGGCATTTAGCCCTAATTATTCTCATCCGCAAGTGATTAAAAAAGAATATCGAGCAAAATTTACTAGTTTGCAAAAACCAGCGAAAAAGATATAGCGATTTTGGTACCTGCTAGCTCTCGTTATCTTTCAGTTGATGCAGCTTTCCATCAAGTTGAAAATTCGTAATTAGCATAGCATCTGAGGTTAATTAGAATCATGAAAAGCACTCAAATCTTCCCAATGTTTACCTCCCTGACTGAAGCTCAAGAAGTAACCCTGTGTGGTGGTGAAACCAAGGAGGTTTCTTATGTTTATTATTCTTCTACTCAAGTAACACATGGGAAAAAAGGAGAAAAGAAACAAACTACAAAAGTTGTAAAAACGAAAACTAGCAAAGGAAAAACTTCAGTTTCAGGACTATTAAAGAGCCTGGGAATAGACCTATCTTCTCTACTAAAATTTGATTGGTAGTGATAAGTAAGCGGTCGTGAATAATTGAAGTTTTGTAGTAAGCGGTTCCAGCCGCTTACTACTAGGGAATTTAATTAATTTTACATTACATAACATAGTTTGATTTTTTTGCTCAGTTACTTAGTAAAATTAAACTGTTGGTCAAATTATTAACCACGCAGGGACGAAACCCTGCTATTTTTTTAAGTTTTTTTACGATGCTATTGGGTACTGGAGTGTGAAATGAAATACCAAGTTGTTACACAACATAGTGAAGAAGATTGTGGAGCTGCTTGTCTTGCTTCCGTTGCCAAACATTATCGCCGTAACTTTACACTAAATCGCATCCGGGAAGCGGTAGGGACTGGCCAACTTGGAACAACATTGTTGGGATTGAGACGGGGAGCCGAGGCACTTGGTTTTAATGCACGTTCGGTCAGGGCATCAACAGAAATATTAGACCGAATGAACCAAGCGCCACTGCCAGCAATCATCCACTGGAAAGGCTACCATTGGGTTGTTTTGTATGGTCAGAAAGGCAAAAAATATGTAATTGCTGACCCAGCTTTTAACATCCGGTATGTCTCTAGAAAAGAATTAACGGAGGCTTGGTCAGATCAAGTCATGCTGTTACTAGAGCCAGATTCGGTTCGCTTTTATGCTCAACCGGATGAGAAAGTCAACGGTCTTTGGCGCTTTGCGCGGCGGGCATTGCCTTATGGAGGCATAATATTTGAGGCTTTTCTCTGCGCTATAGTTATCGGTCTGCTTTCATTAACGTCTCCTTTCCTGCTTCAAATTCTAACGGATGATGTACTAGTTAGAGGTGATATCCAGCTTCTTGCTGGTGTGATTATTGCTGTTGTGGTGATGAATTTGGTGGCAAGTAGTCTGCAACTAGTTCAATCTAACCTGATTGCCAATTTTGCCCAACGGCTTGAGTTAGGGCTAGTTCTAGAATTTGCCAGGGCAATCCTGCGGTTGCCTCTGGCTTACTATGAATCACGTCGCAGTGGTGAGATTGTTAGCAGATTACAAGATATTCAACAAATTAATCAGCTAGTTGCTCAAGCAGTTATCAGTCTGCCTAGCCAATTGTTTATCGGACTGATTTCTTTAGGTTTCATGGTGTTCTATAGCTGGAAACTCACCTTTGTTGCCGTCGTTGTTGCTATTGTCATGAGTTCGTCTACGGTGGTTTTCTTGCCTACACTTCAACAAAAAATCAGAAGTATGTTGGTCTTAGACGCAGAAAACCAGGGCGTTCTTGTAGAAAGCTTTAAAGGAGCGCTGACACTCAAAAGTACTACTGCTGCTCCTCAATTTTGGGAAGAATTTCAGAACAGATTTGGTCGGCTCTCAAACATAACATTTCGCACAGTTCAGATCGGAATTATTAACAGCACCTTTTCTGGGTTAGTTTATGCTATCGGCAGCGTTACTTTGATTGGTTTCGGCAGCGTCCTAGTTATTGGTAAGGAACTCAGCATCGGTCAACTGCTGGCGTTTAACGGGATGAATGGGAATTTTTTGGCATTAATCGGTACTGTGATTGGATTTATAGATGAATTCATGCGTGCCAAAACTGCCACGGAACGTTTAACAGAAGTTATCGATTCCACACCTGAAGCTCCAAGCGATAGTAATAAACCCTTTGCTAAAATCCCCAGTGATGCTGATATTACTTGCACAAAGCTAAACTTTCACTACGCTGGCAGACTAGAGCTACTAGAAGATTTTTCCCTCGCAATTCCTGGTGGTAAAGTTGTTGCCCTAATTGGTACATCCGGCTGCGGAAAAAGTTCTCTTGCGAAACTGATAGCCGGATTATATGCACCTAATTCTGGCAATATTCGCTTTGGAATGTACAATATGCAAGACCTAGCTCTTGATTGTTTGCGGCAACAAGTTGTTCTGGTTCCTCAAGACGCTCATTTTTGGAGTCGCACAATTATTGAAAACTTTCGCTTAGGTTCTCCTCACCTCAGCTTTGATCAAATTGTCAAGGCTTGCCAAATTGCTGAGGCAGATGAGTTTATTAGTAGACTACCTGAAAAATATCAAACTGTATTAGGTGAATTTGGGTCAAATATTTCTGGTGGACAACGCCAAAGACTGGCTTTAGCAAGAGCTATTGTTAACGATCCACCAGTCCTAATTTTAGACGAATCAACTGCTGGACTCGATCCAGTTAGTGAAGCTCAAGTTTTAGATCAATTGTTGTCCCACCGCAAAGGTCAAACCACGATCCTGATTAGCCACCGTCCTAGAGTAATTAACCGTGCTGATTGGATTGTTTTTCTTAATCAAGGCAAGTTAGAAATTCAGGGAACAGTAGAAGATTTGCGTGCCCAGCCAGGAAAGCATTTAGACTTCTTAAACCCTTAATTGCTCACAGTTTTAACTAGGCCAGCCTTATTTGATTTGTCAAAATTGAAAGCTTTAGAACCCCGACTTCTTAGAAAAGTTGGGGTTCTTGTTGTTCATAAATGATTTAAGTTTGCTATACACTAAGCAAGTCTCAAGCATTCCTTTGACAAACTCAAAGCTAAAGCCAAACAAGTTAACATTTTTGATAAAATCTTGGTAAATAAATATACCGTTCTAATTTGCATTAAAAACAATAATTCAACTCTCTTTCTTCTATTCTTTAAAAAATAAGAATCAGAAACCTTTATTTTAAATGCTTAAGTAAATATACTGCCGTGCTTATATGAACTAGCTTAATAAATGGGGTTTTGCAACAATAGACCAAAAACCTATATGTCTTTTTTGTTTCTTGACTATGACTGAGATATTACAATTTCAGGAAAGAGTGCTTAATTGTCAGGGAAGTAAGATATTTATACTGAGGTATTCATAAAAACTTATTTAATAAAATCTTTTCCATATATATACTTGTCATTAATAAGTATTAAGAAATACTTATTAATGAATATTGCAATAGCTTGATTTAATTGCTAACGTGTGTGTAACAACGATGCTGATGAGCGCTCGGATCTAGGAGAAGTAAAATCTATGAGCTATATGCATTCAGCCAAGGCTGTTAGCCCTTAACAGGTTAAAAACGATAAATTTCTGCCTCGTATAGACAATTATGAGGGATTGCAGATTAACCAAGAAATATCTCGTTGCTAAAGGCTTAGTTTCAGTTTGATTTAAATTGCAATTGATTATTTGTCTTACCTTGTGCCGACAAGCGAGTAGCTCTTGATTGTGTGTATCGGCAATAACGAAGAGTTTGGTAAGACTTAAATTTTGGAGGATAAAACCAATGGATATTCAAGGCAAAGTTGCCCTAATTACAGGGGCTTCGCGTGGGATTGGACGAGCGATCGCACTCGAACTAGCGCAAATCGGCATCAAGCGACTGATATTGGTAGCACGCGATCGCCAAAAGTTAGTTGAGGTAGCTAACGAAATCGAGGCGATGGGAACAGAAACTGCGATCGTGGCATTAGATTTGACGCAGACAATTGAAGTGAATATCGCTGTTGCCCAACTGTGGCGTAATTACGGACAGATTCACCTGCTGGTTAATTGTGCGGGAGTCGCATACCAAAGCTCGTTTTTGCAATCTAAAATGCCCCAAGTTCAAGAAGAAATTTCCGTGAACTTGTTAGGAATGTACAACCTCACGAGTCTAATAGCTAGACGTATGGCCAGCCAAAGACAAGGAACAATTGTCAATGTATCAAGTCTGATGGGGAAGGTGGCTGCACCAACGATGGCGACTTACTCAGCTACCAAGTTTGCCATCTTAGGATTTACCCAAGCCTTGCGCCAGGAACTAGCTGATTACAATATCCGAGTCATTGCATTACTGCCTTCCCTCACAGACACAGATATGGTGCGCGACTTAAAATTATTTCGTTGGGTGATCCCCATGACTCCACAGCAAGTGGCTAAAGCACTCGTCACCGGAATGCAAAACGATTCATCAGAAATTTTAGTCGGATGGCAAAGTCATTTAGCTGTATGGTGTCAACGCCTTGCTCCCTGGTTGCTAGAGCTAATTTTACGAATAGCAACTCCGCCGGCACCAACAAAACAACAGCCGAGTCAAAAACTGAAAAAGCTAATGCCGAAACTAAATTTTTGATGATTTCTGCTGTGTCTGCGCGTAAATTCTAGCTTTTTTAGCGCATCACTTACCCTACTGGGGTCAATTGCCTTTAGCTAAAAGGTAAAAGCGGAAATACCCGATCAAATAAAACAGGTTGACCGCAATCAGCAGTCCTTTACCCCAGTAGGTTCGTGTGGAAGGAAATAGATAAATAGTTGCCCCTAGAACTAACAAGATTTCTACCAAAGCTGCGATTGCGCCATAATGATTTGAGTCCCAATAAGAAACAGGGCTGATAAAACGGTAATTACTGAAAGGAAAAAAGTGTCGGTGAGCGTCGTTGTTATGAACTGGTAAATCTAAAAGAGAATGTAGCACCATACTGACGAAGCCAATTTCAATCAACTGCCAACTCCAGATATGGGCAATCAATATTCCAAGCAACGCCAGTGGAATCGAATGAAACGTACTGACAATAGCTTGCCAAAAAGGTTGATAATAGACTTCTGACCAAATCTGGCGTGTTGGCAGATGGTAAACAAACTTCATTAAGAAGTAGAACACAAAGATGGGAATATCTGGTAAGACTGCGCCGATAACAATTGCCGGACTTGCCTGAGTTCGCAGTTGTTGATTGAAAATCACCAAATTGAGAATAGCGTGACTTGGGGTATTCATTGTATATATGTTGAGTCAAGTCTTATTAAATACAAACGTAATTTTCTCGATTAACTCATATTGGAGCTACCAGAAATGCTGTCCTTCCCCACAACTCTTAGTAATCTACCCGAAATCATTGATGGCTTGCCAAATATTTCTGGTTGGGAAACAGAGGTTCTCTCTGTAGTTAACCACGATCAACCAGTATTTTTACCAACAACAAATATTCGCTTAGAAGACGTAAATGCGGTATTTGCGATCGCCTTACACATGCACCAGCCAACTATACCTGCTGGAAATGCTGGTACACTCATCAGCAATCTGCAATATATGTTTGAACATCCTCATGAAGGGGATAACCACAATGCAGATCCTTTTACATATTGTTATAGCCGCATGGGAGACTTGATCCCCGAACTCGTCAGCCAAGGTTGCAATCCGCGTGTGATGTTGGATTACTCAGGTAATCTTCTGTGGGGACTGCGGCAAATGGAACGCGGTGATGTTCTCGATAATCTCAAACGGATTACTTGCGATCGCACCTACCAACCTTATGTAGAATGGCTGGGTACAATGTGGGGCCATGCAGTTATTCCTTCCACACCCATAGCAGATATCAAATTGCATATCATTGCATGGCAACATCATTTTGCGGCAATTTTTGGCTGGGAAGCACTAGCGCGAGTTAAAGGATTTTCGCCCCCAGAAATGCACCTACCAAATCACCCTGATGCTCTCTTTGAATTTGTGAAAGCGCTGAAAGAATGTGGATATCGCTGGTTACTTGTTCAAGAACATTCTGTAGAAACAATTAGCGGTAAATCTCTTACCTACAAACATTTACCACATCGTCTAGTTGCCCGCAATTCTCAAGGCGAAACAACTAGTATTACAGCTTTAATTAAAACTCAAGGTTCAGATACTAAATTAGTCGCACAAATGCAGCCTTATTATGAAGCTAAGACATTGTCCAAAGTCCAAATTGGTAGTGTTTTTGTGCCACCAATAGTTAGCCAAATTGGAGATGGTGAAAATGGCGGCGTGATGATGAATGAATTTCCGAGCGCGTTTAAACAAGCTTGGTGGGATATGGTCAATAACGGTGGAGGAAAATCAGGTGTTGTTGGGATGTGCGGTACAGAATATTTAGAATTAATCGAAGCTGCTGGATGCAAACCTGAAGATTATCCAACTTGTCAACCGATGGGACAGCATAAAATTTGGCAGCGAGTTTCACCAGACAATTGTCAACCTGAAACTGTAGAGAATGCAATTCAAGAATTAAAGCAAATAGACTCTAATTTTCATCTGGATGGAGCCTCGTGGACAAATCATATCAGTTGGGTAAAAGGATATGAAAATGTTTTGTCTCCCATGTATCAATTAAGCAGTTTATTCCATCAAAAATTTGATCCATTACAGCAAATTGATTCAGAAGAATCTGTTACCAAACAATCTCATTACCGTAACACTCTTCTACATAACCTTTTGCTGCAAACCAGTTGTTTTCGTTATTGGGGACAAGGCGCTTGGACTGACTATGCACGGGAAATTTATCAACGTGGCGAGAATTTATTGCAGATGAATTGAACTGGTAGCTGAAATGAGTACCTGTGGGTATTCAAACTCCAGAAATACGCTTACTTGGATTAAGGCTTGATCCTCCCTAATATCGTGTCCGCTTTGATTTATAAATCAAAGCGGATTTTTATAATTAAACTAAAGGCAATAAAATTTCAAATTTTGTACCTATACCAATTTGCGAATTGAAATTTAATTTTCCACCATGTCTTACTGTTATAATTCGATAACTTACTGCTAAACTAGTATTTTTACTATTTTTTGTTTCAAGCGCAAAAGACTCTATAATTTGCTGTTGCAATTCTTGAGACATTCCAGGCCCATTGTCAGCAATGCGAATTAATATCCAACGAGAATCTGGTGCATTTGGGTTGTTTGCTTCTTGCGAAATTACTTCTGTAGTAATCTCAATTCGGGGTTTTTGAACAGTTTTTGTATCTTCTATATGCAACTGCTGTCGTACTGCTTCATTGAGTAAAGTATCCACAACTTCGCTGAAAATATTCATCAAAACCTGGTTTATTTGTCCCATGAAGCAATAAACTGGAGGTAATTGACCATAGTATTTGACGATTTCAATTTCTCCTTGAAGACGACTATTAATTAATAAAATAATACTATCTATACAAGCGTGTAAATCTACTGGTTTGGGATAAAGCTCGTCGATATGGCAGAAGTTTTGTAAGCTGGTAACGAGTTTTTTTAATCTTTCTGCTCCGGTGCGGATACTAGCAAGTGATCGCGACATATCTTGTTCTAAAAAATCAAATTCAATCTCTTCTTTAATCTGATTAATTGCCTGGGAAGCTGATGGTAACTCTTGCTCGTAAGCCGCTATCAGCTTGAGTAAATCTTGGCTGTAGTTTGAAACGTAAGTTATGTTACCCCAAATAAAACCTACTGGGTCTAAAATTTCGTGCGCTACGCCGTCTACCAAACGTCCCAGATTTGCCATTTTATCATTTTGAATCATTTGGGCTTGACTGCGTTCATACCGCACCAGATTGTCGATTCCTCGAATTTGCCAAGAAATAATATTCAATTCTTGTACATCTAACAATCTATAAGCACCAGATTCTGTTTCTACTACAATTGGTTCTGCTAAGAATTCTGGCGATCGCTTTAAGCTAAGTTGCATTGCAGTTAAAATCGATGTTGTATCAGCAAGCAGCAACATTGGTATCCGCGCATAGCTGTAGAGAACGGCTAATGGTTGCTGAACCAATAACTCTTGTCCATAGGGACGAATCAAAAATTCCAGCAGTCGCCGCCGCGAAATCATCCCAATGAACTTTCCTTGTTCTACCAAAATTACTCCTGGTAACAGAGGGTATTTTTCCAAAAAATTAGCCACTTCCATACCAGTGTGGTTGATTTCCACTGGAAAGTTATACATTGGTAGTTCTTGGAGGGTTGAATCTAAATCGATATCGCCATCGCTACCAAGAGACACAAATGGCGGTGAGATTTGGCAACTGAATTCTTCTGACACTAGACACCCTGATTTTTACAAAGACAGGTAAACAATAAGTTAATATTTTACATTCTGCCACCGTCTAAATCCGGTTTCAATTGAGGTATTTAATCAAATTAGTACAGCTAGCTATTAATATCTGAGGCAGTTGTAGAGATAAGCGGTGTCTACGTTCGCGGGAGCCTGTCGCAGAAGGACGCTCTTGCTAGCTTGCTTCCCTCTAAGGGTACGAATACTCGCTAACACTTCACTATCGATGTTGCCTTTTTTACCTTACACCCTAAAGTTGCTCAATTGAAATCTAAACTTGGCTTTCACAATTACTGGCAAGAGCGATCGCAAGCTAAACTAAAAACAATCTTTACAAACAAGTGCAAAGGTAGCATTATAACCTCTGCAACCAGAGCCGAGCAGGAATCCCAAAGAGCCGATTGCCTAACTGCCCAATTGCGCTCGCTCGGCATTGAACCAGAAGCCTAATATTAAAAAGGGGTGGTGTAAAAGAGCCATCTGTGGCTTAATTTGTTTAGACACGAATTTTACTGCTACTAGGGTAATCACGATGACAAATAGACCTCCTTCTGAACCGGAGTCATCCCAAAGAACTGCCCTTGGCTTTGATGAGTTTATAGCCATTCTGGTTGCCTTCGCCACTATTGGAGCAATTCTTTTTTGGTCATTGTCCCGCAGGGATTCTAGCTGGAACTTCAACGGGGTGCTATCGCCTTCCTCTACTCCGTCTAGAAGTGTTCAACCAAATCAAGTATTGCCCTCTTCTACTCCCAAGGTAGAGCCAGCAGCCCGCAACAACGTTTTGCCATCATCTCCACCTGAGGCTGTTATTGAACCCACGACACGTTCATCCCCGACTAACAGCACAACTTCTTCCCGCGCAGTGTTACCATCTGCTCAGGTAATCCCAACTCAATCCTCACAGCTACAGACACCTGTACCCTCTTCAGCAGGACTTGAGTCATCAGTTACATTATCAGCATTGCCTTTAGTAACTCCAGCAAAACAAAAATCCACCATTCCGCCGCCAATTGCATTTAACGATGTACCCAATAACTTTTGGGGTCGGCGTTTTATAGATGTTCTTTCTTCCCGTGGTATTCTCAAGGGGTTTCCTGATTATTCTTTTAGACCAAATCAGCCTGTAAACCGTGCCGAATTTGCTGCTATACTGCAAAAAGCCTTTGATCAAGACCCAACTAAAACCGCGATCGCATTTCAAGATGTACCAGCAAAATTCTGGGCAACTCCAGCAATTGACCAAGCCATAAGTGCCGGATTTCTGAAAGGCTACCCGAAAAAAACCTTTAAGCCCCAACAAAATATTTCACGAGTGCAAGTTTTAGTTGCCCTTGCTAGTGGGTTAAATTTGAAAGCACCTACTTCCCCCAATCAGCTTTTAAGTGTTTATAAAGATGCTAAAAATATTCCAACCTATGCTAACAGCAAAATAGCTGCTGCTACAGCCAATGGTTTGGTAGTTAACTATCCAAATTCACAAATTCTTGCTCCCAACAAAACAGCTACTCGTGCTGAAGTAGCAGCAATGATTCATCAAGCTTTAGTAAAACGCGGCAAGTTGGAGGCAATTCCATCTCAAAATATTGTGCGTAGCCGTACCTTGTCTTCAGTATCTTCGCGCACCCCAAAACCGAACTTAAAAGGTAACTTGTCAGCAGAAAGCTCGTCTCAACAATAATTACTAATTTGTAGTAATTTTGAGAGAAGTCTGATCACCGACTTCCGGCGATCAGACTTCTGTGATTTTCAATTAGCTCGTACTCCTACACAGGAGCAAGCTATGCGTAACGTCTTATAGAGAAGCGATAATTAGATATTAAGCTTCTGGAATTTCTTTACCAACCACTTGTGATTTAAGAGTGGTAATTTCACTACTTAACTCTTTCCTGGTTGAGGCTTTGAGTAAATAGCGGTAAACAAACCAGGCAGAGTAACCAATACCAATCAACTCAAAAGTAGGTGCTACCAAAGGGATATCATTCAAAGCATCTAATACTGCCAAGAGTACTTTAACCCCAACAATTGATCCCACAATTATACCAACAGTGATCAGGGGTTGCTTGTATTGATTAAAGAAACTTCCTAGATATTCTGGCAATGTTGCTAAAAAGCTAGAAATTTGCTCACCATATTTTTGCCATTCATCTTGAGACTGTGCGGGAGGTTGGAGTTTGGTGATGGTTCCTGTTTGGCTGTTGATCTCTGCCACTGTAGTATCTTTAGATGTGGTTTCGGTAAATTCTTGTTCTGGCATTTTAACTCCCGTAAATTTGACAGTTGAGTTTTTCTAATCTGGATAATTACAACAAAAAGGCTGTTGATTAGGTAATGCAGAAGTGCATTAGTACAATTGTGTAAAGGGCACAAAAGAGTTTTAGTGTCCTATAACTATAATTGCCTCATAATATCTACTGCATCAACTACAAGGTAGAAAGCCAGTAGGAGGATAGAACTAAGAAGACAGCAGAATGTACTATAGCCAGCTTTCTGAGTTCTTTTTGAATCAACTGGAATCCTCAGGTTGTGATTATCCCATTCCGTGTCATTCGCTCATAATCGTACTAAATTTAAGTACAATCATGCAAAAATCTATCCCCCTCTCATTTATATAAGCCTAAAAGCCGATTTTAGCCGATATAAAGCTATCTTAAGCCGCATTCGTCAATTAACGCATTCGTATTGATATTAATACGTAATAAAGGTTTTTGTGTATTCACATAGACTAGACTGTAGAATTATTTTATGATATGTGTGCCTATTTATTGGGATTCAGGCAGATAAGGGAGAAATAACCCATACTTCTTTACGTTCGCGCAGCGTGTCGCAGACAGAGGCTGCGCTCAAAGCGTAGCTATGCCGCAGGTTTTACGGCTACGCTCAAGCTTAGTACATACAAGTCAGTACAAGTGCCCTATGCCCAAGGAATGTTAAAGCTTTTATTTTTTTTCCTGATTGTATTAATTTTATAAGGAAGCAGTTAAGGTAGAGTCGTGGCATACTTGATGGCAAGAACTTATTGCTATCAACCAGATATTGAGGAAAGTGTTGTGGTAAGGAGAAGATAGTCTCAGATAGGTCTTTTAGTGTAGGAAATTATTCGTTACTGCTGAAAAAAGTGAATCTATTCGCTGTCAGTAAGTGTACTTAGCAGCATTGCTATCAAAACTACTTATACTATATAAGGTACTGTTAATTATCTAGTAAGTAATGATTTGCTATTGCTATAAAAGAAGATAATGTAAATGTTAATCACCAATTAAATTGTTTGTTTGCACAAGCTAAACTGATTTGGTGATTTTTGCGGGAAGGCTAGGAGGTTTAAGAAATGCCTTCTTCAAAAGCCAACCCTATCGACAGCAGTTCAGAAAGCAAAAAAGTGTCAGCCGAAGAGCCATCGACAGACGAACTCCCGACCATAGAATTTCCCTCACGAGGGAAACTCAAAGCCAGTTCTTGGCGCATCCATCAAAAAATTGGCTATGGGTATTTTGTAGCTATCGGAATTGGCTTTTTTGGCTCACTGACTGGGTTAGTGATCGCCAACTACTACCGGGGAAGGGAAGTCAGGCAATTCAATCAAGCCTATGAACAAGGGCAACTACTGAGTAATTATAAAGATGCGGTAGTAGGGGCGCAATTACATAGCTCTAACCTAGTTGCTGTATTGGAAAATCCACAACAGCTAGAAAGCAAAAAAGCCGATTTTCTGAAGAATGTTGAAAAAGCCAAGCAATTAGAATCAAAAATTGCCGGATTTATCGACAGTAAACCTAAAAGACTAGCAGCAACAAGTTCAACTTTACAGACGTTATTGCTGGATTACAAGAATAATTTAAAAGCTTATGTTGACCAAATCGAGGTCGTCTTAAAGGAAGTTGACTTCCCAAAAGTGCAGCCTCAGCAGATTTCCTCTGCCCGATCGCAGTTATTGATAATTATGCGTGGTCAAACAGCCGTGCGACTAGATCAGCTTTCTCAAAACTTGGCTAATATCCTGCAAACTGCTGAAGTTCAAGAGCAAGAAAGGCAAAAAGCCGTTGAGCAGGCAAAAGTAGTTGAGCGATTCATCGTGATGATGAGTATGCTGGTTTCGGTAGCGATCGCAGCTATTGTAGCTTGGCGTACCAGTCGAGCGATCGCGGAACCGGTTATCACTGTCACCCAAGTAGCTGAACAAGTGGCGAGAAAACATAATTTTGATTTGCGAGCGCCCGTCACCACTGAAGATGAAATTGGACTACTCGCCAAATCTCTAAATCGTCTGATTGAGCGCGTATCTGAGCGAACAAAAGAACTACAACAAGCTAAAGAACTAGCGGAAGCTGCTAGCAAAGCAAAAAGCATATTTCTGGCCAATGTGAGTCACGAATTACGCACACCATTAAATGCTGTCATTGGCTTGAGCCAACTTTTAGAAGATGATGCTACCGATCTTGGTTTATCGGTAGACTTTATCACAGATTTAGAAACAATTAACTCTGCTGGTAAGCATCTATTGCACTTGATTAACGAAATCCTCGACTTGTCAAAAATTGAAGCCGGGAAAATGACCCTCTATCCTGAGACATTCGAGATTGCAACGCTGATTCATAACGTCGTCCTCACAGTTAAACCAGCTATAGAAAAAAATGCCAATGTTTTAGAAGTGGATTTTGATGAACAACTTGGCACCATGTACGCCGATCAAACCAGGATGCGGCAGGTATTGTTAAACTTACTAAGCAACGCCAGTAAATTCACTACAAACGGCAAGGTGACGCTCACAGTCAAAAGAGACAAGGATGAATTACGACTGGATGCTCCTTTAGGTATGATTACTTTTACCGTTACCGACACAGGTATAGGTATGTCTACCCGTCAACAACAGCAGTTATTTCAACCTTTTACACAAGGAGATACCTCAACTACCAAAAAGTATGGAGGTACGGGACTGGGGTTAGCAATTAGCCGCCACTTTTGCCAAATGATGGGTGGTGAGATTATTGTCAAAAGTCAGCCGGGAGTTGGCTCTACTTTCAGCATTAGTCTGCCAATGACTGTACAGGATTGAATGGGGCATGGGGCATGGGGCATTGGGAAAGAGCAGGCAGGATAGCGCAGCGTAAAGCCTGCGGTATGGCTTGTCTGCGACACCCTACGCGAACGTGGAAGCAAGCTACGCTTTTAGCGTCTCGTAGAGAGCGTCATTGCGAATTGCGTTAGCGCAGGGTTAGCGACGTAGGAGCGTCATTGCGAATTGCGAATTGGTATAAAACCTTGGTTAATCAGCTATTTCAGACTTCTGTGTACACCGTAGCCTTATTCTTGGGGTGGGGTTGTTCGGGTTTCATAAAGTAATCAAGCGGACAAGCCCATTCGTTCAGAACACAAGTCCATTCGTTCAGAACACAAGTCCATTCGTTCAGAACACAAGTCCATTCGTCCAGAACACAAGTCCATTCGTCCAGAACACAAGTCCATTCGTCCAGAACACAAGTCCATTCGTCCAGAACACAAGTCCATTCGTTCAGAACACAAGTCCATTCGTCCAGAACACAAGTCCATTCTCAACCATTTGTTCTCTAGTATCGTGTAATTACTGAGCTAACAATTCGATATCGTTACAGAAGATGTAGTAAGCGGCTATCGTTTGGATGCAATACACAATAGGGCACAGCATTGCTGTGCCCCTACAAATGGTCTGTATTCTAAGCTGTTACGCAAATAATATTGTACATTAGAGTTGTCGGGAAATAGTGACTAAAATCGCTGAAAGGCTTAGGGAGTCTGGGTTTCAATAATTTTGGTCAGAAATCAATAAAAAGCTTGCCACAAGCAGATTTCAAGGATTTTTGAGCTTATTACCCAACAAGTCTATTTACCTGATGACTGATGACTGATGACTGAAAACCCGTCAACAGTCAACATTTAACGACATCAAAAGTGTTTATATAGTTTAGATGTGCATCAGCTTATGCAATTGAGAACTGCTATATGCAACTTAAATGCTCATTAGCTTATCAGTGAACAGCAAACAGTTTTTCAGTCGGGAATCAGAGTCTCCAACAATTTTTGAATTTTGAATTGTTTAATTGTTGGGAATCCTCTGCCGAATTAGGTAATAATAGTCACCCTCCCTGTATCCAAGTCATAACGACCCCCGACAATTTTCAATTTGCCCGATCGCACTTGCTCAGTTAAAAGCTTTGAGTGCTTCAACTGTTCAATTTGATATTGCACATTTGCCACCACAGCATTCTCAACCGCGTCACCCGGTTGACTCTTGACCTTTTCTACTGCTGGCTTAATTGCCTTCACAAAAGTACTAATATCACCGAGTAACGATTCATTTTGGACAGCAGCAGTTACAGCCCCACAACGCTCATGACCCATCACCATCAATAGCGGAGAAGCTAACAAGACAACCGCATATTCAATACTACCGATCGCTTCATGTGTGGCAATATTTCCGGCAATCCGAACATCGAAGATGTCTCCAATGCCCTGATCGAAAACAATTTCTGCGGGTACTCGTGAATCAGCACAACTAAGAATAGTTGCAAATGGATGTTGAACTTGAGCAACTTCCTTCAACCGCAGTGCAGATTGATCGGGGTATTGGGGTTGATGCTGAACAAAGCGCTGATTCCCCTCTATCAGCTTTTGTAATGCTGCATCGGGACTGAGGGATTCAGGGGAAGTTGAGGGTATTTCGGCAGCTTTAGCCTGTTCCACCCGCCAAAGCAAATCGCTAGCGGATAGCATCATTCCAAATGCCCCAGTCATTCCTAACTTTAAAAAGTCACGACGTTCCATGAAATGCTTCATTGAATTTATAACTCTCTTACATTGACGCGACACATCTGACAGAGCGAATCTCCATCACATCCGAAACGTAGCAAGTACCTCCGAACTTATTAAGGAGTGGTTTGATATTTTCCACAACAGGCTTGAGTTGTTCTGGCATACAAAACGCAAGGATATAAACATTATCAAGCATGGTCATGTCTAAATCTTCTGTTGTTCCTTGTAACCCTTTACCAGCAACATTTCTAATTACGGCATGGTTATGTACACCAGACTTGTCTAAATTATCTAAAATTTTAGCAAGTTCAAAAGAGTTGGCGATAATTTCTATCTTTTTAACTACGTGCATATTATTACCTCCAGAATAGGTTAATTCCGTAGAGATATAACGGAATTCCCACAATAATATTGAATGGAAATGTCACCGCTAGAGCGGTAGAAACATACAGGCTGGGATTTGCTTCTGGAACAGTCATCCGCATAGCCGCCGGGACAGCGATGTAAGAAGCACTGGCACACAATACAGCGAATAAGAGCGAATCTCCACGAGGCATACCGATCAATTTGGCAATCACCAACCCAATGCCTGCATTGAGTATAGGAATTAGTATGGCAAATAAAATTAGGAAAACTCCGGTTTTTTGCAAGTCTTTAATTCTTCTCGCAGCGACTAGTCCCATGTCTAGTAAAAAGAAGGTGAGAACGCCATAAAACAACCCTTGAGTAAAAGGTTCTAATACGTGCCAACCGCGTTCTCCTGTCAAAACACCTATTAAAAGACTACCAACTAGTAGAAAAACTGAACTGTTAAGAAATGCTTCTTGCAAAACTTCCGGCCACGACAAGTCCCGCTTTCCATCAACGGTAAATATATTCACCAAAATTAAACCGACTATAATCGCTGGAGATTCCATCAGGGCAAGGGCTGCCACCATGTAACCATCAAAAGGAATTTCAAGCTCAGTTAAAAAAGCGCTAGCCGTGATGAAGGTGACGGCACTGATAGAACCGTAGGTTGCTGCGATCGCAGCCGCATCGTAAGTATCCAATTTCCACTTCAAGATAAAAAAGGTGTAAATTGGAACAACACAAGCCATCATCATTGCTGCCGCGAGTGTTAAAACCACTTCCTGAGTGATGCCGCTTTTGATTAGTTCTACGCCTCCTTTAAAACCAATAGCAAACAGCAGGTACAGCGAAAAGAGTTTGGGCATTGGTGCGGGAATTTCCAGATCAGACTTGACAAAAACAGCAGTCATGCCTAAAAAGAAAAACAGGATTGGCGGATTCAAAATATTGGATACAATTAAGCTAATATCCATATCCACCCCTCCTTGTATTGGTTAAACCTGAAATTAAAGAAATTTTTCATCTTTAAAAATTTAAAGGTTGAATCATGATGTATCGTGTATTGCTACCCAATGTCAATTGGGTACTTAAGGAGTGAATAGTCCTATTGGTGACAATCCTCTCGGTTGGTATTACAGCGTTTTTCAAGCAAATAAACCACAAGCTAAGGAAGATTGCGGTGTTCCTACGAAAATCTGTAGGGGCAATTTATGTAGACGCTAAGCGGCTTCCCGCAGGGTATTGTCCCTACTACTCTGTTGAGAACAAAGCAAGTGAGAGCTTGCCCAGTATTTTTATGATGTTTAATTCCCCGTCGCTGATTTTACGATAGAAAGCGCAGGAATAACTGATGGCTAACTTAATCTATGTAGAAAAGTTAATGTACCGTCATGGCAATACCCTGCGGGAAGCCCCTTTACGTCTACATGAATTGCCCTAATACAAATTTTGTAGTTTTAGTGATTTTTTGCGTAAATCCTGTAAAGATGATGCCCGATCAAATTGCGCTTGATGCCTCGATTAGCAGTAATGTAGCCTTAATCGTAGGAAGAGCATAGAATTTTCAGGATGCAATCAATACAATCATGAAATCGACAAAGATTAGGCTGTACGATTTGGCAGCAGCTGAAGACGATCGCCGTTTTAGTCCAAACTGCTGGCGCGTGCGACTGGCTCTACTCCATAAGGGATTGCCCTTTGAAACTGTACCTTGGCGCTTTACTGAAAAGGAAACTATTGCCTTCTCAGGACAGGATAGGGTGCCAGTAATAGTTGATCATGAGCGAGTTGTTTACGATTCCTGGGCGATCGCTCAGTATCTGGAGGAGAATTACCCTAAGTACCCATCACTATTTGGTGGAGAAATTGGAAAGTCGTTATCCCGATTTACTACTGATTGGGTAGAAGCAGTACTCAATCCTGAAATTGTGCGATTGATTATCACAGATATTTATTCGCACCTACACGAAAAAGACAAAGACTACTTCCGCCAAACACGCGAAAAAGCTTTTGGTGCAACATTGGAGGTAATCTCTGCCGACCGGGAACAACGAGTTATCACCTTTCGTAATAGCCTAACCCCACTGCGTCGAACTCTCCAGCACCAAACCTTTCTAGCTGGACAAACACCAGCTTGGGCAGATTATGTGGCGTTTAGCTCCTTTCAGTGGGCACGCAGCGTTAGCCCATTTCCCTTACTTGTAGCAGATGATCCCATTTTTAGCTGGCGCGATCGAATTCTTGATTCTTTTGATGGCGAAGCTCGTAAGCTCTTAGCTTATGAGTAACATTCTGGTTAAGAATATTGCCAATCTTTGTTGACCAAGTTTCGTTAAGATGTTGTAACCTGGGCAATAGCAACTCTCTATTGATGTGACGCCAGGCAATCGCTTTTTCACATCCATGACAACAACCATCGACTTTCTCAGTCACCTTAACCCTAGCCAACGTCAAGCTGTCGAACATTACTGCGGCCCGTTGCTAGTTGTTGCTGGCGCAGGTTCCGGTAAAACACGAGCGCTGACTTATCGCATTGCGAATCTGATTTTGCAACACCGTGTTGATCCAGAAAATATTCTGGCGGTTACTTTTACCAACAAAGCCGCACGGGAAATGAAAGACCGGATTCAACGGCTATTTGCTGAACAACTGGCTATGAAACAACACGGTCAGAGGTTGGATTTGTTGACAGAATACCAACAAATACAACTGCGATCGCAAGTTTACAAAAACACGATTAAAGACTTATGGTGTGGCACTTTCCACAGCCTATTTTCTCGGATTCTCCGTTTTGATATTGAAAAATATGTAGACGAAAAAGGACGGCGTTGGAATCGTAATTTTTCTATCTTTGATGAATCAGATGTGATGACTCTGATTAAAGAAATCGTCAATAAACAGCTAAATTTAGACGATAAAAAATTTGACGCTCGCTCTGTTCGCTACGCTATTAGTAACGCTAAAAACCAAGGTTTATCGCCCCAAGAATTTGAGCAAGATCAACCAAATTATCGCGGACGGGTAATTGCCCAAGTCTACAATTTATATCAAGATAAGTTAGCAGAAAACAACGCTCTTGACTTTGATGATCTAATTCTTGTACCTACTAGATTATTTCAGCAAAATGAGCAAGTATTAGGTTACTGGCATCGCAAGTTTTGCCATATCCTCGTAGATGAATATCAGGATACTAATCGTACTCAATATCAACTTATTCATTTATTGGTAACTAACGGCGAAACCAGAAAGAGCGAATGGGAATGGCAAAATCGCTCAGTTTTCGTTGTTGGCGATGCAGATCAATCAATTTACAGCTTTCGGATGGCAGATTTCACCATCTTACTGGGATTTCAGGAGGACTTTGGTGATGGTTTGGTAGATGATGACACCCGGACGATGGTTAAGCTTGAAGAAAACTATCGTTCTTGTGAAAACATTCTGCAAGCGGCTAATGAACTGATTGAAAATAACACCCAACGGATTGATAAAATCCTCAAACCGACGCGGGGGGCGGGTGAGCAGATTACTTGTCACAAAGCCGATGAAGAACTTGCAGAAGCGGCATTTGTGATTAATCAAATTAGCACTTTAGAACAGCAAAATCCAGAGTTAAACTGGGGTAGTTTTGCCATACTTTATCGGACAAATGCCCAATCTCGCCCCTTTGAAGAATTGTTGGTGAAATATCAAATTCCTTACACAGTTGTGGGAGGAATGAGATTTTACGATCGCAAAGAAATTAAAGATGTGATTGCTTATTTAAGAGTGATCGCTAACCCATCTGATACAGTCAGTTTATTACGAGTTATCAATACTCCTCGGCGGGGAATTGGCAAAACCACCATTGATGCTTTGATGAATGCCTCCCAGCAACTAGGGACAACTCTGTGGGAAATACTCAGCGACGAAACATCAGTTAATACATTAGCCGGACGGGCAACAAAAGCTGTAAATAGCTTTGCCGAAATGATTAGCCGTTGGCAAGGACAAATTGGCACGCTTCCTGTGACTGAGGTTTTGCAAGGAATACTAGAAGATTCTGGTTACGTTCAAGACTTGATGAGTCAAGGCACAGATGAAGCCACAGATCGAGTACAAAACGTTCAAGAACTTTACAACGCTGCACTGCAATTTCAAGAAGAAAACGAAGAGGTTTCCCTCCGAGACTTTTTGAATAGTGCCGCCCTCAGTTCAGATTTGGATAACTTAAAAGAAGGGCAAACAGCCGTTTCTTTGATGACTTTGCACGCTTCCAAAGGTTTAGAATTTCCTGTAGTATTTTTGGTGGGATTAGAACAAGGGCTATTTCCCGGCTACCGTTCCCTGGGCGATCCCGCATCTTTGGAAGAGGAACGGCGTTTGTGTTATGTGGGGATTACCCGCGCCCAAGAGAGGTTGTATTTATCACACGCGCGGGAACGACGTTTGTATGGTTCTCGTGAACCCGCCATGCGATCGCAATTTCTCGACGAATTACCAGAAGAATTATTAACTACTCAACGTCTAAGTCGTCAAAGTTATACCAAAAGTGCCTCTACTCCTAATGGAAAGCAAGACTCAACCCAGAATTGGCAAGTAGGCGATAGAGTATTACATAAAACTTTTGGGCTTGGTGAAATAACTCATGTCTTCGGAACAGGTAATAAAATGTCTGTGGCAATTAAATTTGCCAGCTTGGGACAAAAAATTGTTGACCCTAGAGTAGCGCAGTT
This sequence comes from Nostoc sp. FACHB-888, assembly GCF_014696655.1. NCBI lineage: Bacteria > Bacillati > Cyanobacteriota > Cyanophyceae > Nostocales > Nostocaceae > Nostoc > Nostoc sp. FACHB-888. The sequence continues at coordinate 51,452 of NZ_JACJQM010000045.1, forward strand.
GCAACGAGTTTAAAGATAAACACACAAGCTATACGCCGACTTATTTTAAAAGTCGGCGATCTTATTTTTCATATTTCAACTTCTTCAAAGTGTTCAACTGTGGGAAATGGCTCATAAAAATGATGCAGAAGTTTTTTCCACTCTTGATATTTAGCAGAACTTCTAAATCCGACAGTATGAGATTCTAAAGTTTCCCATCTCACAAGTAATAAATATTTACTTTGGTCTTCTATACATCTATGCAATTCATGGGACAAATATCCATCAATTGAGGAAATAATTTTAGAAGCTTTTTTGAAAGAATCTTCAAAATCAGATTCTAGACCAGGTTTAACAGGAAGCATTACTGCCTCAATAATCATAAACTTTTGCGGCTTGAATTTAATTAATCGCTGTGAAGTCAGGTTGCTTCTTGGCTGTCTCAGGTTAACGGGAAATCTTGGTTAATAAACCCAGCAGCACTGCGTGTTGCTTCTAAGATTGTGAGTAATCCACTTCCTGGGTGAACTACACCACCAATCCAGTACAATCCATTAATATTTTCAGAACGAATTGGAGGGCGAAATGGCCCAAGTTGGCTCCAATTGTGGCTGAGATTAAACACAGCACCCAAATGAACTAGATAATCATCGCGCCAAGTTGGTGCAGTATAACACCTCTGGGTGACAATATGTTGCTCAATATTGTCATATCCTAGTAAACCTAGACGTTTAAGAATAAAGTCTTGGTAGCTTTTTTGTTTAATATCCCAGTCAACAGCATAAGAAGTATTTGGAATTGGCACTAACACATATAATGTGCTATGTCCATCTGGTGCATTACTGGGATCTATAATTGTTGGATTGCAGACATAAATCGGCGGATCAGTTTCATCTAATGTAGAATCATCTACCCAAGGGCGATCGCGTCGTCGAATCTGTTCTGATAAATAGATTTGATGATGTGGTAAGTCTTCGTAGCGGCGATTTATACCTAAATAGAGCATAAAGGTAGAGCATGAAAATTGCATTTGGTTAAGCTTGCGGTCAGTGTAGCGACCTCGTGCTGAAGTTGGTAGCAAATGACGAATAGCGTATCCAAAGTCAGCATTGATCACTACTGCATCAAAATTTAGGCGCTCACCACCTGCTAATTCAATACCACGCGCCTGCCCCTGCTCAATCCAGACTTGATGCACTGGACAATTGAGGTGAATTTGCACGCCCAAGTCTTGAGCAGCCTTGCCCAACCCCTGTGCCAATGCCCGGAATCCTCCCACTGGATGCCATACTCCTTGGGCAAATTCCAAAAATGGAATCAAACTGAATACACTCGCTGCCACAGTCGGATGCATTCCCAAATATTTCGAGGGATAACTCAGAGCATAAACTAACCGTTCATCTCGAAAAAATCGCCAAAAGTGTTGATATAAACTCTCCCAGGGGCGAAACGAGAGTAGAGGGACAATTTCATTCCAACGTAAGTAACCCAATAGAGTCCGTACAGGGGTTCCTAGATAAGGCTTATAACCCAATTCATATTTACGGATATGCTCTGCGTACCAGCGATCGAATGCTAATGGTAAATCTGAACGCAGGTTTGCCAATTGTGTTTTAAAAGCTCCTAAATCCGAGGTTAAATCCAGTTGTGTACCATCCCAAAATCGAATGCGAGTATAGGGTTCCAATCTTTTGAGTTGAACATAGTCAGCAAAATTTAAGCCAGCTTCCTGAAAAAGCTCTTCATATAGATGTGGCAATTGGAGAATAGTCGGCCCTGTATCAAAAGCGTATGAATCAACTTCTAAGCCACGCATCCGCCCACCTATACGTTCAGCCGCCTCAAATATTTGCACTTGATACCCCAGTCCAGCAAGACGGATAGCTGTGGCTAGACCACCAGGGCCGGCTCCGACAATCGCAATTTTTTTAGACATAGATAAACTCCTCATTTACTTGGGCAATCGATACTGTCAGGAAAGAGTGGTTGAAGATAACCAATCAAAACTTGTTTAGTCTGTGCTACTAGTTGCCGTCGTAAGTGATTGTCTTGGGCGAGCGACATTAACTGAAGCGCCCCCGCAATTTCTACACTGACTAAAGCTACTAAATGCCGTTGTTGTGAATTCATTTGCGGTTGCCGTAAAGCAAAGAAGTTATCTAATTGCTCTACAATCTCATGGTCAACTCGCTGATTTACTGCCTGCAATTCGCCAGACATTCGCGATCGCAGCATAGTTACCCGACAACCCGGTTGAGTAGTATAAAATTTATCAAAATCTTCAATTGCTTCACTCAACAATATTGCTAAGGGATAATTAATCGTTGAGGGATTAAACCTAGTCGCAAATAACTCTCGCATTTGTTGTGCATATCGCTCTGATAGCGCATGAACAATAGCCTCCTTGTCAGGAAAAAAGCGGTAGAGTGAACCAATTGAAATATTTGCCTGCTTTACAATCAATTCGGTTGAAACCGCTTCATAGCCTACTTCTTCCAATAACTGAGCAGCTACATCCAAGATTTGATTGACCCGTTGGCGACTGCGGGTTTGTTGCGGTAATCGACGAAGTGTTTCGGGATTGTGAATCTTGGAAGACATGAATTGGTTAGGAGTCAACACGAGCAATTATCATATTATCACTATAAAACGCGACAATTATTCATTTTTTGATATCTAGTTTTGGCGAAGAAACAATTTCGGTCGTTCAGCCTCAAAAAGCTCCTCTGCTCCTTTTTCCCCTCAAGCTTGTGAGAAATGCGGAACTGGCAAATTCTCATACTATTTCTTTATGAAGCACTTTATATTTTTGGCTTCTAGTTGCTTCCTTTGTTTGTGTCCTGCCCTGCGGGAAGCATCGTTTCTTTAAAAATTGTTAGAGAAACTTTATCAAATCCTTGCACAAAAAGCTCTCCACCCCCATATCACTCTGGAAATTAACAGGAATTTACTACGACATCTCCATAAATTTTTGAGCTTTGTTGTAATAAATGCGACATATTCCAGGATATTCACTGAAGTGACTTCGTTGTGTAAAGGTTAGTTTTAATACATGAGTCCCCAAGGCTCAGTTACACCGCCTACAACAAGTTCGACTAAGTTGTGACATTAGTTCCCTTAAATTAACGGGTAAACCTACTAAAGTTTCAACCAATTCAAGTTTGACCACTTAACCAACGCAGAGAAGACAGGAAATGTCTCCGGCTTTGCGCTGTTTATTGCTGAGAACGTACTACCAATTCCCCTTACACATATTCGGAGTAAAACAATGGCTGGCAAAACATACTACGTTTCTGGAACAGGTAATGATAAAAATGATGGCTCGAACGAGAAAGCCGCATTTCGCACCCTCCAAAAAGCTGGGGACTTGGTAGCCGCAGGTGATACCGTATACGTGATGAATGGTACTTACACAAATCCTTATGCAAACATTTTAAGTATCGCGAATAAAAATGGTACTGCCAATGCACCGATTACTTTTAAAGCATTGTCAGGGCACAACCCAGTTTTAGCTACAGATAAACATAATTGGAATGCCATTTCAATCACTGGTTCTTCTT